>NZ_DATITZ010000156.1:0-16754 GCF_035467215.1 Thiocapsa sp.
ACAGCATTCGGTACTTCACCGAAACCACCTTCAACTATCCCACGATGGCGGAGGCCTATCGGGTCGCTGCGCTCAACGGCTTGAATCGACTCTTCTAACTGAACCGCGTCCCGAGATATATGCAACCTCTCGTGTGGATGAGGCATCCTGGCGATCAACCGGCCTCGCAGTCGACGCGGTTCAGTACAAAATAAAATCAATGATTTAAGTCCCGACGGCCGGCGTGGCAGGTCGTAAGATCAATTTTGGGTTGATATGTTAGAGATTCATTATATACTGATGACCTAATCAGGACGGTGGTCGAAGGGCAACGACAATTATCAGCTTGCTGCCGATACCCGCGTCATAGCGCGGGCACCCTGAAGCCGTGACGGCGCGATACCGACCTGCCGGCACGTCCGTTCTGAATGAAGACCCGCGAGTCCCGCTCGACCGATGTGCCGAGGGGACGCGGTTCCCCGATCAACGGGGGACGACTCGCAAGTAGACAAAAACTCATCATTCTCAAATCTTTAAAGGTGTGTTCCATGTTCAAGCTCGTCCAAGCAGCCTCGATCATCGCCCTTGCCGCCACCGCGTCCTCCGCCGGTGCGTGGTACAACGCTCCCGTCGCGCCGGTCATGCCCCCCGAGATGGCCGAGCATCAGATGCAGGCCATCTCCGCGCAGCACGAGGCGATGGCCGAGCAGCATCACAAGGCCATCGAGCAGGCGATGGAGGCGCATCGGCAGATGATGGAGAAGCGCGCAGCCGATTTCGCTCGGATGCCTTCCGGCATCGACGCCGGTTTCCCGGAGATGCCGCCGGTACCGGAATTCGCTCAGTACCCCGGAATGCCGGAGATGCCCGCCATGCCTGAGTTCGGTCAAATCCCGGCCATGCCGGAGATGCCCGCCATGCCTGAATTCGGTCAGATCCCGGAGCGTCCGGCGATGCCCGAATTCGTGAAGACGCGCATGGATGAGATGGATGCCCATCGCGCCAAGGTTCAGCAGGGGATTCAGGAGCGTCGCGCCGCCTTCAAGGCTGAGAGCGAGCAGCGTCGCGCGCAATATCCGGGTGCCATGGAGCGCACCCAGATGGCCGGCTTTGCACCGCACATGCACCCGGCGATGATGCCGAACCATGACTGCGCGCCCAAGACCCAGGCCCCCGAGCAACAGGCCGCTGCGCCGGCACCTGCCGCGACTGCGCAATAAAGGTCCGGAACGCCGAGGCGATCCGTTCGAAAGAGTCGCCTCGCACATGACCCGAAGACCCCGGCAACGGGGTCTTCGTCGTTTCGAGGGCCTTGTTCGGGTGATGACCCGAACGTCCCCGCACCATCAAACCCTCTCCTGAAACTCGACGCGATCCACGGCCGGATCTCGGCCGATGTCGGTGGCTCGGCCCTGGTTGAAATAATCGGCGAGAAAATCATCGAAACTGCGATCATCCGCGGCCTCGATGGCCTCTTGCTGCGCGCTCGACTCGCGGGCGAGCCGATCGAGCAGTGCTTCGCGCTCGGGATCGATCCGGTGACGCCTGAGGGTCTCCCGATGGGCCTCGGTCAGACGCCGAGCGAAGGCGAAAAAGCCCTCGTGCCGCTCACGCATCATCGCAAGGATGCGGGCCGAGGGGGTCGCATCCGGGTCCGCGACCTTTTCGCGTTGTCGCTCGACACTCTGCACGTGAGGACCGTCCGACACCCCGTCGAGGAGCTCGGCAACCTTGATCATGTCATCGAGGATTTCGCTCGCCCAGACACGCAAGGGAACAGCCTCCCGAAGGCGGGTTAGCGCGAGCCCGGGCTCGCGCCCGCGATGGGCGGTCAGAACCTGATTCTCGTCGATCGCGCGCCGCTCGCTCGCGCCGATGCGAGGACTGTCCAGGATCAGGCAATAGAGCATCAGGGTTTCGAAGAAGTGAATCTGCTCGGCCGCAATCCCGACCGGCTCGAAGATATTGATGTCGGGCGAGCGCAGCTCGACGTAGCGGACACCGCGGCGCCGCAGGGCCAGCGTCGGGCGCTCCATCCACTCGGTGATCTGCTTGGGACGCACCGTGCTGTAATACTCGTTCTCGATCTGGAGCACGTTGGCGTTGAGCTGCTCGTAACGATCGCCGACCTTCACACCGATCTTCTCGTACTGCGGACAGGGGGTCTCGATCGCCCAGGTCAGACTGCGCAGGTAGGAATCGAGGCTGTCGTAGCTCGCCTTCATCCCGGTGCCTTGTTCCTGTTGGTTTTGATACCCGATGTCGCCCATGCGCAGCGAGGTCGCATAGGGGTAAAAGAGCGTATGGGGATCGAAGACCAGCAGATCGGTCTCGCGGCCCTGAACAAAGCTGGAACAGACCGCGGGGGATGCACCGAAGAGATAGGGCACGATCCAGCCGACACGCTGCAGGTTGCGGATCATCCCCATCTGCGCATCGGAGCGAAACGCCACGACATCGCCCGGCACGCCCTGAATCGCCTGATAAGCATCCAAGAAATTGTCCGCAAACGAGAAATTGAAATGCAGACCGGCGATCACCTGCATGGTTCGACCGTAGCGGTTGCCCAATCCGCGCCGATAGACCGTCTTCATCGTTCCGGCATTCGAGGTGCCGTATTGCGCTAGCGGGATGCTCGCACCGCCCTCGAGCACGCAGGGCATGCTGGTCGCCCAAATCAGCTCGTCGCCGAGATGGCGATAGACATAGGCATGGAGGTCGGTGAGGAATCCCAGCACATCGTCGACCCGCGAGGTCGGGGGCGTGATGAGCTCGAGCAGCGCCTCGGAGAAATCGGTCGTGATGTAGGGATGCGTCAAGGCGGAGCCGAGCGCTCGCGGATGCGGCGACATGGCGAGATGGCCGGCGGCCGACGCGCGCAGACCCTCCTTTTCCAGACCGATGCGATTGCCGCGGAGCCGCTCGGACGCGCCGGCCGAACGCAGTCGCTCGACCCGCGTTTCAAGATCCTTTCGAGACTGATTCAATGACTAACCCTTGAGATCGGCAGTGTGCTGCGCCCCACCCGGGCGACGGCCGACAGCCGGCTAAACCTCGGCGACAGGATGCGGCAGGGCTCCCGCGCGCCATCCGGGCGAACATATTCGAGATTCGCAATCCTGAATTGCGTCCGCTCCAACGCCAGTACATTCATGCGACGTCGATTCAACGTGACGATGGCCCATGTCATCGGCGGACGCGATTCAGTCACGCATCACTGCGCGCGGCCGCTCGGTGCGATCGAGCAAGACGGCATCGGCAAGGATACGCGCAGCCTCTTCGACCTGAATGCGCGCGATGGCCTCGCGTTGCGCATCGAGCAGGTCCTCGTCGACCTGCTCCTCGGAATCCTCGTCCACAGGAGCGATTCCGCGGGCACGGAGGTAACTGTTCTGCTGCTCCTTGAAGACGCTCCCGCGACGCTCGTCTTCCTCGCGGCGCGCGCTCTCTTGAAGCGAGACATGGGTTTGGGCCTCGACATCGCGCATCAGCTTGCTTCGCTCCACCAGCATCGTGAAGCCGGAATCTCTGGACACGCGCTCCGCGGACTGCAGCGCGAGGAGCTCGATGCTGACGGAGCCGACCTTCTTGTATTCGGCCGGACGAATCCGAGTCCACGGCAAGGCATTGTCGAGGGATCGCTCGCCGTGCTCGGACACGAGATCGGCGGTCGGAAAACGAATATCCGGCTCGACGCCGCGCAGCTGCGTGCTCCCGCCGCTGATGCGGAAGAACTCGGCCATCGTCAGACGCAGGCGGCCGAGATTGTTCTGCTCCCCGGGGACGTAGCGGTTGAGATCGATCAGGGTCTGCACGGTCCCCTTCCCGAAGGTCGGCTCGCCGATCACCAGTCCGCGACCGTAGTCCTGGATGGCGCCGGCAAAGATTTCGGAGGCGGAGGCACTGTCGCGATCCACCAGCACGGCCAACGGGCCACGGTAGGCAAGGCCGGGCTCGGGATCCGTCTCGACCTCGATCTTACCGAAGGCATCCTTCACCTGTACGACCGGACCTGTATCGATAAAGAGACCGGTGAGCGAGGTCGCCTCGGCCAAGGAGCCACCGCCGTTGCCGCGCAGATCGATCACGATGCCGTCGACACCCTTCAAAACCAGGTCGTCGATCAACTGGCGCACGTCCCGGGTCGTGCTGCGGAAATTCTGATCGCCCGAGCCCTCGGCTTGGAAGTCCCGATAAAAGGCCGGGATCTCGATGACGCCGATCCGCATGCCCGGCGCGTTCTCCAAACTGTCCAGGACCAAGCCTTTCGCGGCCTGATCCTCGAGCTTGATCTCGTTGCGTACGATCGCGACCTCGCGCACACCGCCGTTGGTCGCGGCGGATTTGGGCAGCAGCTGCAACCTCACGACCGAGCCCTTGGGTCCGCGGATCTTGTCGACGACGTCTTGGAGCCGCCAACCCACGACATCCTCGATCGCGCCGTCGAGCCCCTGAGCAACCCCGACGATCCGATCACCCGTCTGGACCTGACCCGACTCGCGGGCCGGACCGCCCGGGACCGTGCTCTGAATGACCGTGTATTCGTTGTCCGCGCGCAGGACGGCCCCGATCCCCTCCAGCGACAGCTTCATGCTGATGTCGAAGTTCTCGGATGTGCTGGGCGACATATAGCTCGTATGCGGCTCGAGCGTCTGGGTATAGGCGTTCATGAACGTCTGGAAGACGTCGTTGCCGTCGAACTGATGGGTGCGACGCACCAACCCTTGATATCGTTCGCTCAGCCGTTCGCGAATCTCCTCGTCCGTCTTGTCGGCCAAGCGCAGGGTCAGGAAATCGTTCTTCACGCGCTTGCGCCAGATGTCGTCCAGCTCGGCGCTGTCCTTGGCCCACGCCACGTCCGGCGAGTCGAGCCTGTAGGCCTCGTCGCGATCGAAATCGAACGGGCCCCTCAGAAGACTCTCGGCATAGATGACCCGCTCGTCGACGCGCATTCGGTACACCCGAAAGACGTCGAAGGCGAGGTCGAGCTCGCCGCGGCGCAACCCTTCGTCCAAGCGCTTGGCCCCGCCCTTGAAGCGTTCGACATCACGGGCCAGAAAGAAGGAACGGCTCGGATCCAGCGCCTTCAGGTAACTGTCGAGGACGTCCTGTGCAAAGTCGTGGTCGAGCTCGACCTTTCGATAGTGAAAGCGCTCGAGAACCTTGTTGATGACAACCGCCGATTTGGTCTGGGCAGGGCTCGGAAACAGCTCCGAGAGCGGAACCTGGCGAGGGGCTGCAAAGACAAGCGTCACGGCCAGGAAGGCAGCGACGGCGAAGACAAGGCGGGACAGGCGCGATCTCATAGGCGGTTCTCGTAATCAATCTCTTTGCAGAGAGACAACGTTGGTTGGACGGGGTTTCTGGCCCAAACCGCAATGCCCTTCATCCAACACCGAGCGGAGCAATGCCCGCGATAAATAGACAGATGGGGCCGCCGCGACAGCTCTTCATGGGCCTACTACCCTCATCCGCAATCAGGTCTGGTAGACCTTACGCCGGTACAGATCGGTGCGACGACTCACGACCCGATCGACGAACAGCAGACCGTCGAGATGATCCATCTCATGCTGGACCGCGCGCGCCTCGTATCCCTCCATCGCGTACTCGGTCTCGCGCCCGTCGACGTCTTGCGACTTCAGGCGGATACCGGTTGCACGGATGACATTGCCGGTGTAGTCCGGCACCGAGAGACAGCCCTCGCGGCCGATCGCGTAACCTTCCCAATGGACGATCTCGGGATTCACCAGGATCAGGTGGCCGTGATTGGGGGTTTTCGGACGACCCGAAACGTCGACGATCACGATGCGTTGGAAGCGTCCGACCTGCGGGGCCGCGATGCCGACGGCGGCCGGACCGGCCAGACGGGTTTCTTCCAGGTCTGCCACGAAACTGCGCAAGTCCTCGTCGAAACGCTCGACCGGCTCGGAGACCTGCTTCAGACGCGGGTCCGGAAGCTTGAGGATATCGAGGATCGCCATGACTCAGCCGATCAGGATATCGACGGGGGCGACATCCACGGAGACGCCTTGGGTGCTCAGCGCCGACAGCGCCGTTTGAACCTCTTCGATGGTGCGCTCGCAGTAGCCCTGAATGTTCATGATATAGACCGGGTGTTGCGCATCGCCCGCGACATCGGACTCGAGCTCGAGGATGTTGAACCCGTGCTCGGCAAGGATTTCGGTCACATCGGCGACGATGCCGGCACGGTCGGCCCCGAAGACCCGGACCTGGAGATTCGGGACGAGGTGACGGTGCAGCCCGCCCGGCACCGGGTCCAGATGGATCCGCAGACCGAGCTCCTCGGCGACCGGGCGCACGGCGGCCATCAGCTCGTCGCAATGGCGCTCGCCGCTCACCATCAGCATGATGGTAAAGTTGCCGCCGAGACGAATCATGGACGCCTCGCCGAGGTTGCATCCGCAGGTATAGAGTGCTCGCGTCACCCGCGAGACGATCCCCGGGCGGTCGGCACCGACCAGGGTCAACATGTTCCAGTCAGGCATGATGTGCCCCTCCCGTTGCAGCATCGCCGTCGCCGTCGAGCCAGATCAGACTCGCCATCCGCCCGGTGACGCCGTCGCGCCGATACGAAAAAAAACGTCGTGGATCCGAATGGGTACAGTAACCGCCTCCATAGACCTCTGTCACGCCGAGGCTGGCGAGACGGCGGCGCGCCAGGGCGGCGAGGTCGGCCAGGAAACGCCCGTCGCGCGACGCACGGAACGCATCGATCGACTCCGGATCCGCCGCGAGGAACCGCTCGCGCACCTCGGGGCCGACCTCGAAGGCATCCGGACCGATCGCCGGACCGAGCCAAACCAGGAGACGCTCGGACGGAATCCGCCCGCTCGACGCCCCCATGGCCGCGATCGCCCGCTCCAGGATGCCGGATGCCAAACCGCGCCAGCCGGCGTGCACCGCCGCCACGCGGGTCCCCCGATCGTCGCACACGAGCACCGGCAGACAATCGGCCGTCATGACGACACAGACCACGCCGGCCTCGCCGGTGACCGCCCCGTCGGCCTCGCAGTCGCCGAGCATCCGCGCATCGCTCGGGATCGCCGAATCCGCGCCCGCGAGCCTGCAGCCATGCACCTGCCGGAGCCACAGCGGCTCGCTCGGCAGTTTCAGGCGCTCGCGCAGGATGGCGCGATTCCGGGCAACCCGCTCGGGTGCGTCCCCGACATGATCCCCCAGGTTGAGGCTCGCATAGACACCGGTGCCGACGCCGCCGTCGCGGGTGGTTGAATAGGCCCGCACGCGGGCCGGTGCGGGCCAATCCGGCTCGATCATTTCCGGTGCGATCATCCCGGGTGCGGACAGGTCGGGCTCGATCGGGCTCACGCGGAGGTCTCGCCCCGAAACTGCTCGAGCAACCCCGCGAGATCCGCCGGCAAGGGACTCTCCCAACTCATCGCCGTCCCGAGTGTCGGATGCGCCAAGCCGAGACGCAAGGCGTGCAGGGCCTGACGCGGAAAGCCCTGGAGCGCATCGACCAGACCGGCGGATGCCCCCTTGGGCGGTCGCGGACGACCGCCGTAGGCGCGATCGCCGACCAGCGGGTGCTGCGTGTGGGCCATGTGCACGCGAATCTGGTGCGTCCGGCCGGTCTCGAGCTCGACCGCGAGCAGACTGTGACCGGCGAATCGTTCCAACACGCGAAACCGGGTGATCGCAGGCCGCCCATTGGCAACCACCGCCATGCGGGTGCGCTGCGTGGGATGCCGCCCGACCGGTGCCTCGATCCGCCCGCCGGCGACCACCTCGCCGATGACCAGGGCACGATACTCGCGATGGACCTGCCGCGCTTGCAGCTGCTCAACCAAAGAACGGTGCGCCTCGAGCGTCTTCGCCACCACGAGCAGCCCGGTCGTGTCCTTGTCCAAGCGATGCACGATGCCGGCCCGCGGCACGTTCGCCAGCGCCGGATCATGGTTCAGCAGGGCGTTCTGCAAGGTGCCGTCGCGATGTCCCGCCGCAGGATGCACCACCAGACCGGCCGGTTTGTCGAGCACGAGGATCTGATCATCCTCGAAGACCGGATTCAGCGGAATCGCTTGGGCAAAACAATCGCCGACCGGCTCGATCGGCGCGTCCAGCTCGATGAGCTCGCCGCCCCAGACCTTGTCGCGCGAGCGTCGGGCCACCCCGTCCACCCGAACCTGTCCGGACTCGATCCACAGCTGCAGCCGGCTGCGCGAGAGCTCGGGGATGAGAGCCGCCAAGACCTGATCGAGCCGACGGGCCGCGTGCTGCGGCTCGACACGGATCTCGCGTCGAATGCGCATGAGGCCCGAAGCGGAATGCGGCGGGATGTCGGGCGGGATGTCCGGCACGGCTTGCGTCATGACCGATTCACCGATTCGCCGCGGGTGTATCCTCGCGCGCGAGGACCGATGCCTTCGGGTATACTGAGCAAAGAAAACAACAGGTATCTCTGATTCATGCGAAGAACGTTAACACGACTGCCGGCGCTCGTGCTCGCCGTCGCGCTCGCCGGGTGCGGCGTCTTCGGCAAAGAGATCGATCTTACCGAGAACTGGAGCGCAGCCAAACTCTACGCCGAGGCATCCTCCGAGTTGGACTCTTCCAACTATGCCAAGGCGGTCGAGTATTACGAGAAGCTCGAGGCGCGCTATCCGTTCGGGCGTTATGCGATGCAGTCGCAGCTCGACGTCGCCTACGCGCATTACCGCGCCGACGAGCCGGAGGCCGCGATCGCCGCGGCGGACCGTTTCATCAAGCTCTATCCCCAAAACCCCTATGTCGACTATGCCTACTATCTCAAAGGGCTGGTCAACTACAACCGTAGCGTGGGGTTTCTGGATCGCTATATCCCGACCGATGCGTCGCAACGCGATCCGGGCTCGGCCCTGGATGCCTTCGTAGATTTCTCGACCTTGGTCGAGCGTTTTCCCGACAGCCGCTATGCCGAGGATGCGCGCCAGCGCATGCTCTATCTGCGCAACAATCTCGCCAAGCACGAGGTCAACGTGGCGCGCTACTACATGCGCCGCGGCGCCTACCTCGCCGCAGCGAACCGCGCGAACTACGTGATCGAACGCTTTCAGCGCACAAGCGCCGTTGAAAGCGCGCTCGAGGTGTTGATCGACGCCTACACGGCGCTCGGCAAACGCGAGCTGGCGGCAGACGCAAAACGCGTTCTCGACTTGAACAGGGAGGCAGGCACATTCCCCTCCGACGAGCCCGAACCCGGAGACGTCAGCCTCGCACGTAAACTCTGGGACTATCTGAGTCTCGACGAGAATTGACCGCAGTATTCATGAGCTGACCCGGCGCGGCGATATGACGCGGCGCCGGGTCAGTCGACAAGCGCTTGAACGAGGCAGCGACGTCTAAATCGCAACCTCGACGACACGACGCCGGATCAGACTGCGGCCTCGTTCTCTTCCCCGGTGCGGATACGCACCACGTGCGTCACATCCGAGACAAAGATCTTGCCGTCGCCGATCTTGCCGGTCCGAGCGGCGGTCGTGATGGCGCTGATGCAGGTCTCCACTAGATCATCGGTGAGCACCAGCTCGATCTTGACCTTGGGCAGAAAATCCACGACGTACTCGGCGCCCCGATACAGCTCGGTGTGGCCCTTCTGGCGCCCGAAACCCTTGACCTCGATCGCGGTCATGCCGGTGATGCCCGCGGCGGAGAGCGCCTCGCGGACGTCGTCCAGCTTAAATGGCTTAATGATGGCTTCAACCTTCTTCATGACGCTCTCCATTGTGGGATCCGGCTACCGAAGCCGTTGAGTATAAGTTCCGGGCATGGCCTTGAACAGCGAACGGGTTCATCCGCGGGACGACGACACCCCATACCAGGTCGATGCGCGAAAGACTCAAGACCGATCCAGGCCGCCCGAGACCCGATTTAGAACCCGCTCGTGATCGGATAGCGGCGATCGCGACCGAACGCCCGCGTCGAGATGCGCACGCCGGGCGGGGCCTGCCGGCGCTTGTATTCGTTGCGATCGACCAACCGGGTGACCCGACGCACGATCTCGGCGGGATAACCGCGCGCGACGATCGCATCGACACCTTCGTCCTCTTCGATATAGAGCCGCAGGATCGGATCCAAAACCTCGTAGGGAGGAAGGCTGTCCTGATCGGTCTGATCGGGACGCAGCTCCGCGGAGGGCGGACGCGTCAGCACACGCTCGGGAATCACCGGCGAGCAACGGTTGCGATAGCGCGCGAGTCGATACACCAAGAGCTTCGGCACGTCCTTGATGGGCGCGAAACCGCCGGCCATGTCGCCGTAGAGGGTGGCGTAGCCCACCGCCATCTCGCTCTTGTTTCCGGTGGTCAGCAGGATGCGCCCGGTCTTGTTGCTGATCGCCATCAGGACGATACCGCGGCAGCGCGCCTGGATGTTCTCCTCGGTGACGTCCGCGGCCAGACCCGCGAAGGCCGGCTCCAGCATCGACAGGAACGACCGGAAGGCGGGCTCGATCGAGATCATCTGAGCCTTCACGCCGAGTGACTCGGCCTCCTCGAAGGCATCAGAATTGCTCATCTGCGAGGTATAGCGCGACGGCATCAAGACGCCCTCGACCGCGTCGGCACCCAGCGCATCCACCGCGATGGCAAGCGTCAGCGCGGAGTCGACACCGCCCGAGAGACCGAGCACCGCCCCGCTGAAACCGTTCTTGCGGACATAATCGCGCACACCCAACACCAATGCGCCGTAGACGCTCGCCTCCTCGTCCATCGCATCGTCGCCGAACGCCTGCGCTCCGGGCTCGGGCGACGCGCCGACCGGGCGCCCCGCGTCGTCGAGGTCGAACGTCAGCAGATCTTCCTCGAAAACCGCCGCGCGATGCAGGATCCGACCCGCGCCGTCGGCCACGAACGAAGCACCGTCGAAAACCAGCTCGTCCTGCCCCCCGACCAGGTTCGCATAGACGATCGGGATGCCGTGCTCGCTCGCCCGACGCGCGACCAGTGTCTCGCGCTCGGCACGCTTGCCGAGATGGAAGGGCGAGGCATTGATGTTGACCAGGACCCGCGCCCCGGCCTCGGCGGCCTGCCGTGTCGGATCTTCTTGCCAGATGTCCTCGCACACGCTCAAACCGATCTTCAAACCCAGGTGATCGAGCACCAAAGGGGTCGCGCCGGCATGGAAATAGCGCTTCTCGTCGAAGACGCTGTAGTTGGGCAAATGCTGCTTCGCGTACTCGCCGATCAACTCGCCGTCGCGGATCACACCGGCCACATTGAACAGACCGCCGACGGCCCGAAGCGGATAGCCCAACACCAGGGTAACCCCTCGACACTCGGCGCGGATCCGCTCCAAGGCCGACTCGACGCGCTGCAGCAGCTCGGGGCGCAGCAAGAGATCCTCCGGCGGATAGCCGGTGAGGGTCAGCTCGGGAAAGACCAGCAGATCGACCCCATCCGCGCGCGCGCAGGTCGCCTCGGCGATCACCCGATCGGCGTTGCCCGCGACGTTCCCGACGACGAGATTCAACTGCGCAATCCGGATACGACATCCCACGGCGGGGTCCTCTTGATGTGATGAGAAGCTTGGTGTGGCCGCCAGCGGCAGGACACTGGCTATCAGCTATCAGAACTGTCAGCTTCGGCGAAATGTGTATATGGGCTGACGGCTGACAGCTGACGGCTGATAGCTGGCGGCAGGCGGCAGGCGGCCATCGCCCCCTCGTCAGCCGCCGAGAAGCTCCGCAAGCCTGCTCCCCATCTCCGCGGGCGAGCGCACCGTGACCGCACCTGCCCGCTCGAGGGCCGCGTACTTGCCTTCGGCCGTCCCGCGTCCGCCGGTGACGATCGCACCGGCGTGCCCCATGCGTTTGCCGGCAGGCGCCGTCACCCCGGCGATGTAGGCGACCAACGGTTTGGAGATCCGCTCGCGGATGACCTCCGCGGCCTCTTCCTCGCCGCTGCCGCCGATCTCGCCGACCATGATGATCGCCTCGGTCTGCGGATCTTGCTCGAAGAGATCCAGACAGGCGACGAAATCGAGACCCTGAATCGGATCCCCGCCGATGCCGATGCAGGTGCTCTGTCCCAGACCCGCTTGGGTCGTCTGCCAGACCGCCTCGTAGGTCAGGGTCCCGGAGCGCGACACGATGCCGACCCGGCCGGGTGCGTGGATGTTCCCCGGCATGATGCCGATCTTGCAGGCACCCGGCGTGATGATACCGGGACAGTTGGGGCCGATCAGGACCGCCGGGCTGCCCGCGAGCGCGGCCTTCACCCGCACCATGTCCAGGACCGGGATCCCCTCGGTGATGCAGACGATGACCCGAATTCCCGCATCCGCCGCCTCCAGGATCGCATCGGCGGCATAGGCCGCCGGCACGTAGATCATGGTCGCATCCGCGCCGGTGTCGCGGACCGCTTGATGCACGGTGTCGAAGACCGGCCGATCGAGATGCTGCTGCCCGCCCTTGCCGGGCGTCACGCCGCCGACGAGATTGGTGCCGTAGGCGATCGCCTGCTCGCTGTGGAAGGTCCCCTGCTTGCCCGTGAAGCCCTGACAGATGACCCGTGTGTTGCTGTCGACCAGAACGCTCATCTCAAACCCCTCCGGCAACGGCAGCTCGACCGGCGGCCGCGTCCACGACGCGGCGGGCCGCCTCGCCGAGACCCGCCATCGTCTCGACCGCCAACCCGCTGCGTGCGAGCATCTCCAAGCCCTGCGCAGCATTGGTGCCCTCCAGGCGCACCACCACCGGGACCGAGACCTGAACCTCCCGCACCGCCTCGATAATCCCCTCGGCGATCAGGTCGCACCGCACGATGCCGCCGAAGATGTTCACCAGCACCGCGCGAACGTTGGTGTCGGAGAGGATCAGCTTAAAGGCTTCGGCGACGCGCGCTGCCGTGGCGCCGCCCCCCACATCGAGAAAGTTTGCCGGTGCGCCGCCGTGCAGCTGCACCAGGTCCATGGTCGCCATGGCGAGCCCGGCCCCGTTGACCATGCATCCGATATTGCCGCTGAGACTAATGTAGCTCAGCTCATGCCGCTTCGCGGCCAGCTCGCGCGGATCCTCTTGACCCGGGTCGCGCAGCGCCTCCAGATCCGGGTGTCGGTAAAGCGCGTTGTCGTCCAGATTGATCTTGGCGTCCAAGGCAATCAGCTCACCGCGATCGTCGACCACCAGCGGGTTGACCTCCACCAGACTCGCGTCCTTCTCGACAAAGAGTCGATACAGCCCGTCCATCACCAGCCCGAGCGACTTGATCTGAGCCGGGTCCAGGCCCAGCCCGAACCCCAATCGGCGCACCTGATAGGGTTGCAGACCGACCGCCGGGTGCACCCGCACGCGCAGCAAACGCTCCGGCGTCTCGACCGCGACGCGTTCGATGTCCATCCCGCCGGCCTCCGAGGCGACGAAGAGGACACGCTCGGTCTCGCGCTCCAGGAGCAGCCCGAGATACAGCTCACGCGCGATCGCCATCGGCCGCTCGATCAGGAGCGTATCGACCGGCAAGCCGTGCGGCGCACTCTGGCCCGTCACCAGACGCGTACCGAGCAAGCGCCGCGCGGCGCTCTCGACCTCGGACGGACTCTCGGCCATCACCACGCCGCCTGCCTTGCCGCGTCCGCCCGCATGGACCTGCGCCTTCACGACCCAGCGCTCGCCGCCGAGCGCAGCGCAGGCGGCTGCGGCCTCCTCGATGCTGCTCGCCGTCGCGCCGTCCGGGATGCGGATCCGGTACTCATCGAACAGCCGTTTCGCCTGGTATTCGTGTAGATTCATGGTGTGCTCGCCGTCGCGGTGTGCCGAATCCCGAAGCGCCGCGACCACATGGCCGCGCCCCCGCCATTCTGGTCTAATCCGCGGCAGATTGGCAAAGGCGCATTCATCCTCCGCACGCAATCCGCCGCCCGAGGGCTGTCCGAGCATGAGACCGGCAATGACGAATCATTCCGACCGCAGGGCGGGCCGCCCGAGCCAGGTAAGGCGCCCCGAGAGCAACAAGCAACCGGGGCAGAACGGCCACCCCCATCCGACCTGGCTTGCGCTGCGCTGGTTGTTTCTGTTCCGGCTCGTGGTGCTGATCGGGCTCATCTTGCTGTTCTCGCCCTCGGCGCTGGACCCGCTGATCACGCCCGCCAACGCCGCGTTGGCTTGGAACGTCCTCATCCTCTACGCGATCCTGGTGCTGCTGAGCGGCCTGACCCTCTACGCGCGCCGACCGAGCCGCGGGAGCCAGGTCCACCTCGCCACCTATATCGACATCATCGCCTTCACGTTCTTGATGTATGCCGCGGGCGGCGCCGCAAGCGTCATCGGAATCCTGATCGGTGTCGCCGTGGCGGCCGGAGCCCTTCTGATGGAAGGGCGCATGGCGCTTCTGTTCGCGTCCTTCGCCGCCCTTGCCGTGCTCACCGAGCAGATCTATTCGGACCTTTACGGGGGCGTGGCGACCTCGAGCTATACCCAAGCCGGCCTGCTCGGCGGCATCTTCTTCGCCGTGGCACTCCTGGCGCATGTGCTCTATCGCAGGGTGCGCGAGGCCGAGGCCATGGCGGCGCGACGCACGGTGGATATCGCCAATCTGACCAAGCTCAACGCCTTCATCATCGCCAACCTCGAGACCGGCATCCTCGCGGTCGACGGCGAGCGTCATCTGCGTGTGCAGAACAACGCCGCCCTGGAGCTTCTCGACGTCGATGCGATCAAGCCCGGCAGCTCGCTGGTGGACTTCTCCCCGGAGGTCGTCGAGTGGCTCGAGACCCAGGTTCAGAACCCGGCGCCCGAGGGCACCCTCATGCACGTCGGCGGCCGCGAGCTGCGTGCGACCCTCAAGCTGCTCGGCGATTATCGGGCCTCCGGCGCCTTGATCTATCTGCGCGACAACCAGGAGCTCACACGCGAGGCCCAACAGATCAAGCTCGCCGCTCTCGGCACCCTTACCGCCAGCATCGCCCACAACATCCGCAACCCGTTGAGCGCCATCACCCACGCGAGCCAACTCTTCGCCGAAGGCAAGGACCTGCCGGAAGACGACCGCCATCTGCTCGACATCATCCGACGCAACAGTGCACGCATCGACGAAACGGTGCGTAGCGTGCTCCAGCTCTCGCGCCGCGATCGAATGGATCCGGTGTCGCTCGATACGGCACGCTGGCTCGAGGAGTTTGCCGAGGAGTTTCGCGAGACCCACCGACTCGCGCCGGAACGTCTCACGCTCGAGATCACCTGTTCGCCCGATCCGGTCGAGGTGGATCCACGCCATCTGCATCAGATCGTTTCCAACCTGTGCGAGAACGCGCTGATTCACGGCGGACACAACAACGAGCCGCCGCGGATCAAGATCCGTCTCGTCTCGACCGCCGAGGGAGCCGGTCCGCCCCTGATCGAGATCGCCGACGAGGGACCCGGAATCGACGTCAAGACGGCGCGCGACATCTTCAATCCATTCTTCACCACGAAGACCGGCGGTACGGGGCTCGGTCTCTATATCGCCCGGGAATTGGCGCAGACCAACGGTATCCATCTCACCTACGAGCCCGCCGAGCCGCACGGCAGTCGATTCAGGCTCCATTTCGCCCGGTGACGGGCACCGCGGACGGCCTCGAGGGGCTACCCGGCTTCTGTCCGATCAATCCACACGCTATGCTTGCGGAGCAAACACAAAGACAAGAACAGACGGGATAACCATGTCGTAAACGCGCATGGAACGCATCGTGGTAGAGAGCCCCGAACCAACCACCTGGACTCCACCGAGGGAGCTGGCCCAATGACGAAGGCTCAAGCGCTGGTCGTCGACGACGAGTCCGATATCCTCGACCTGCTGAAGATCACCCTCGGCCGCATGGATATTCGGGCACTGACCGCCATGAGGGTCATCGAAGCCAAACATCAGCTCGAACGGAATCGCTTCGACCTCTGCCTCACCGACATGAGCCTTCCGGACGGCAACGGCATCGACCTGATCCGTCACATCGCCGAGCACTATCCCGACTTGCCGGTCGCCATGATCACCGCCCACGGCAACATGGAATCGGCCGTCGCCGCCATGAAGGCCGGGGCCTTCGACTTCGTCCCCAAACCGGTGGATCTGGCACTCCTGCGCCAGCTCGTCGGCTCCGCATTGCGGCTGCGCGAGACAGCGGCCGCCGGGGAAGACAGCCGCAGCGCCGCCGGTGCAAGCCTGATCGGGGACTCGCGCGCGATGGAGCAGATCCGCCAGATGATCGGCAAGCTCGCGCGCAACCAGGCGCCGGTCTTCATCACAGGCGAGAGCGGGACAGGCAAAGAGCTGGCTGCCCGACTCATCCACGGTCAAGGCCCGCGGGCCGCCGGACCCTTCGTCGCGCTGAACTGCGGGGCGATTCCTCAGGACCTGGTCGAAAGCGAGCTGTTCGGCCACAAGAAAGGCAGCTTCACCGGCGCGGTAAGCGACAAGGAGGGTCTCTTCCAGGCCGCCTCGGGCGGGACCCTATTTCTCGACGAGGTCGCCGATCTGCCGCTGCCTGCGCAGGTGAAGCTCTTGCGGGCCGTTCAGGAGAAGAGCGTGCGCCCGGTCGGCGCCCAGCAGGAGGTCGCCGTGGATGCGCGGATCATCAGCGCCAGTCATCGCGAGCTCAACCTGGAGGTCGACAAAGGACACTTCAGGCAGGATCTCTTCTATCGCATTAACGTCATCGAGCTACGCATGCCCGCGCTGCGCGAGCGCCCCCGCGACATCCCCGCGCTGGCGGAACGGATGCTGCAGCGCATCGCCCGCAATCATAAGGGCCAGCCGGCCATGACCCTCTCGGCGGACGCCCTCGAGGCGTTG
>NZ_DATITZ010000157.1:0-9829 GCF_035467215.1 Thiocapsa sp.
CGATAGACGGTAACAGGTCGCTGTTGACCGATGCGGTGGGCGCGGTCCGAGGCCTGATCCTCCACGGCGGGATTCCACCAAGGATCCATATGGATCACATAGTCCGCGGCGGTGAGATTCAGACCGACGCCCCCGGCACGCAGGCTGATCAGAAAGAGCTCGCCCTCGCCGGCCTGGAAGGCGGCGACGGCGGCGCGGCGCTGGGGTTCCGGGGTGGAGCCGTCGAGATATTGGTAGCGGATTCCGCGGGCGTCGAGATGGGCGCGGATCAGTGAGAGGTGGTCGACAAACTGGCTGAAGACGAGCGCCTTGTGGCGGTTCTCGAGAAGCTCGTCGAGGATCTCGTTGAAGGCATCGAGTTTGGCGCTCGACAGATCGCTGTCCGGAAGCGCCAGACGCGGGTGGCAGCAGGCACGCCGCAGACGCACGATCTCGGCGAGGAGCTGAATGCGTTGCTGACCGGGGTTGGCCGCTGCCCCCGGGTCGGACAGGCGCTCGACGGCCTGTCGGCGCATCGCCTCGTAGAGGGCCAGCTCGCCGTCGCTGAGCTCCAGCCGCAAGGTGATCTCGGTGCGCGGCGGCAGCTCGCTCAGGACCTCGCTCTTGAGCCGGCGCAGGATGAAGGGGCGCAGCAGTTGACGCAGACGATGCCGCGCGCCCGTGTCCCTGTACTGCTCGATCGGGATGGCGAAGCGGCGGTTGAAGGTCTCGAGCGAGCCGAGCAGACCCGGATTGATGAAGCGGAAGAGGTTCCACAGCTCGCCGAGATGGTTCTCCACAGGCGTCCCCGTGGTGAGCATCCGGAACGCCCCCTTGAGCCGCATGATGGCCTGCGAGCGCTTGGTCAGGGCATTCTTGAACGACTGGGCCTCGTCCGCGACGATGGTCTCCCAGGGCACCGCGGCGAGACGCTCCCCTTCGGTCTGCAGGAGACCGTAGCTGCAGATGATCAGATCGAAGGGGCCGGCGGCGTCCAGCATCGCGGTCCGATCGCCGGGCCCGAAGCGGCGCGGCTGCAAGGTTGGCGCGAAACGACCGGCCTCGTCGACCCAGTTGCCGCAGACCGAGGTGGGCGCCAACACCAGGGTCGGACCCTTGGGTGCACGCGACAGGATCAGGGCCAACGCCTGGAGGGTTTTGCCGAGACCCATGTCGTCGGCGAGACAGGCGCCGGCGCCCCAATGCGCGAGCCGGGCGAGCCAGCGGTAACCCTCGATCTGGTAGTCGCGCAGCTCGGCCTGCAGGGTGGAGGGGATCTCGGGCTCCAGCTCCTCGACGGCGGCGAGGCGATCGAGCAGGGACTGCCAGGCCTTGTCCGCATCGAGCGTCATGCCGTCGATCGCCTCGGCGATGGCCGGTGCGGCGAGCGGGTGGAAGCGGCCGTTGTCGGTCAGACCGCGCAGACCGTCGAGCTTGCGCCGCAACGCCTGGCTGAGGACCAGAAAGTCGCGCTCGCCGAGCGGGATAAACCGCCCCTTCGCAGCAGCCGCGAGATCCAGCAGCTCCTGCATGAGGAGGATCCGACCGCTGTCGAGCCGGATCTCGCCCTGAAGGTCGAGCCAGTCGCCCTCCTGCTCGATCTTGACGCGCAGTTGGGCCATCTGCATCTCGGGAGTCAGTCCGATCCGCTTGCCTTCGGGCCAATCCAGAACGACCGCCTCGCCGAGCGCGTGGAGCTGCTCGAGCGTCGTCAGCGCCGTTTCGAGATCGTCGAGCGACCAGCTCCAGGACTCGTTGTCGCGGAGAGCGGGACAGGCGTCGAGCACCTCGCGTGCCGCGGTGCGCTCACCCTCGAGGTCGCGGGTACAGCGTACGGCGCGCCCTTCGATCTCGGTGATCAGGGTCGCCCGCCCCTGCCCCGGCAGGAGCTGCGGACCGCTGTCGCCGAACGGGTGCATCCGCAGCTCGAGGTTCAGACCGGCAGCGAAGGGGCTCAGGTGGAGGTGCGGCCGGGCGTCGGCGGCCATCGTCTCGGCGGCGCTGTCGTCCCCGGCGATATCCGAATGGACGGTGACCATCGGGGCCACGGCGGCCAGCCCTTCGAGCAGTCGGGCCTCCGCGTCGCGGGGGACCTTCAGGCCGCCGGGCCCCAGGATGCGGGCGATCTCGCGATGGGCCGTCTCGAACTGGAACAGACGGACGCGTTTCGAGGTCTCGTCGACCGGCAGAAGCGAACGGCCTTCAGGCGGGAAGGGCTCGATGGCGACCAGGATATCCTCGTGGCATCGCACCACCGAGAGCACGGGGTCGCCGAGCACCAGCTCCAGCGGGAGCTCGGTGACGCCGTTGCCCCCCTGCCGGCGTACCGTCAGCAGCGGATGACCCACCGCGGCGAGCAGCGCACGGTCCGCATCGAAGCGATAACTCAGGCGGTCGGAGCCGCCATACCAGGTCGTGCCCTGCTCGCGCACGATACAGGCGCAGATCTCGCGGTCCTGCGGGGTCAGATAGCCGAAACTCTCCGGCTCTTCGACCAGCTTCTGCAGCGACACGGCACGCCCGCTCGTCCAACCGCCGCGCTTCATGCGCTTCTGCTCGCGCGGCTCCAGCATGGCGTACGTCTTGACGAAGCCGATCTGCCAGGCCATGCGCCGATCGGCGCCCTCGGTGGTGTCGTTACCGGGTGCGGCATGGGCGCCGAGTCCCTTGAGTGCGTCGAGTGCGATCTCCCAGGTCGCCTTGCGTGCGAGCAGATCGGTCATCGACGCCAGACCGTCCGGCGGCGCGCCGAGCTGCGGGCGCTCGCCTTCGAAACCAAAGGCATGCAGGAGTGCCGCAGCCTCGTGGGCGTACCAGAGAAACCCGGCCTGATTCGCCTTCGCAGCCCAACCGGCCAGGTCGTCGAGCGCCTCGGGCGCCGGCCGCTCGCCGAGCCAATGCAGCATCAGGGACTGAAACAGGAGCACGAAGGCGCCGCGCAACCCGAGGCGTTGCTCCAGCCAGGCGCACTCGTCCACCCGCCGCTGTCCGGCCAAGACGGTCGCCAACTCGCCGAGCAGGCGATACACCGGCTCGACGGGGTCGGAGACATCGGCGCGCAGACAGATCGCGACCTGCTGCTGAACAAACTCGAAGTCCTCCCGCTCGCCGCGCCGCAGGCGCGTCAGCAAGGCCAGAACACCCGGAATCCCGGGCAGATAGACCTTGCGCTTGCGGGTTGACTTGCGGATGGTTTCCCGGGCCGCCTCGAAGGCGTCGAGTGACTGCTCGTAGTGTCCGAGGAGGAACTCCAGCCAACCGCGCTGGACCAAGGCCGCGGGATCGCTGCGTCCCTCCAGTAAGGACGGAACCTCGGCAAGCCGGCCGCGCTGCAGCCTCTGCTCGATCAGTGCGTCGGCGACCTCGGGATGGGTTCCGACGAGCGGGATGAAGAGCTGCTCCATGAGGGCATAGACGCCGGTGCGCTCGATCATGTCGCGGGCGGCCAGGCGCAACGGCGGAACAAGGCCGGCGATCTTGAGCCGGGGATCGAGTGTTTCCAACCAGGCGGGGTCCGTCGAGGACGTCAAGACCAGGGTCAGCGGCATGACATGGGCCGCGGACAAACCGCTCAACGCAACCTGATCGCTCAAGGCGAACATCCGCAGCGCCTCGTCCTGACGCCCGGAATACAAGGCAACGCGGACCATCCGCAGACGCCGCTCGGGACTCGGTACGAGCCAGGTGGGGGCGTTCGGGGGGACGACCGGAATGACCCGCTCGGCCGCCGCGACGATCGACTCGAAGGTCCCGTCGGCGAGCGTCTCGCGCGTCAGGGGCTCGAGCAGATCGCGATGACAGGCGATCGCGCTGCGCTCCGATTGGATCCGGCCGGACCCGACCAAGCGCCGGACCAGGGCCTCGTCGGCATGCCGACTCAAGGGTGCCCCCGCCCGATCGCGCCACTCCAAGACGTCCAGAATCTGTTGCAGACGGTCTCGGGCAATCGGCTCGCAGATCACCGAGAGCACACGCAGAATCCGTTGCTCGTCCGCCGGCAGCGCGCGATAGGCGGCGAGCGCATCAGCCATTGCCGGTCTCCGGGAGCACAAAACCCAGCTTGGCAAGCCCCTTTCGGAAGGCGGCGAGCTTGGGCTCGGGGACACACACCAGGCGCTCGCCCGCGCGGGTGCAGTGCGGGGCCGTGACGGGATCCGAGGTCAGCATGACGGCAATGGCGGGATCACGGCATTTGACGAGCCGAGCCGGTCCGGCGTCGGCGAGTGCGGTCGCGCGCTCATCGACGTCGCGCAGCAGTTGGACGACCTCGGACGGCAGGGTCTCGTCCGTCGACGACTCGATGAATGCGCGGATGCGCCCTCGCTCGCCGGTGTCGGCGCTGTGCCGCAGCACGGCATCGGGATCCAGATGCCAAAGCCTTGGCGAGAGTGGCTGGGCAATCTGCTCCAACATCAGCCGCTCGGCCGGCTCGGGCTCGCGCTCGAGGGTCACGAGCAGATCGGCCCCGATCGAGCATAGCGGCGGTCGTTTCGGGAGCACGGGCTCGTAGGTCTCGGCCAGCCCCAAACAGTAGGCCCCGAGTGCGTTTAGCCGGATGTACCTGAGCCCGTCGTAACGGCTCAGGAAGGCAAACTCATCGACACCCCAGGCGTCCTCGTAGTCAGACCTCGCGCCGTAGGGTGAGGTGTAGGCGACATCGAGCATGCCCAGTGTGGCGAGATACTCGAAGAGATAGGCAAGGATGTAGCGACCCTGGAGGATCTCGAAACCGTCGGCGCCGTTCATGCCCAAGCTGCCGTAGTTTTGATCGACGAAATATAGCCCCCAGGCGTTCTCGGTCACCGCGAAGCGGCGGCCGCGGAACTGCATCTGTCGGAAGAGCTCGTCGATGGCCACCCAGCGGCCCGGAGGACAGCAGTCCCGCAGCGCGTCGGCGATGACCGCTCGGCGCTCCGACACTGCGCTGAGTCGCACCCCTTTTGCCGTCTGCCCCTTGATCAAATCGACGCGACGCAGCTCATCGGGGGTGCCCTTCTGTTGCCAGCGCGCGAAGAGGTGCGAGACCACCTCCTCGACCGGCTGAGACAGCGCCTTGTTGCCGCGCGCGGTCAGGACGAGCTTGCTGCCGTCGGCCTTCGCGAGCCCGCCGGCCTGCAGCAGGAGCGGCCAGGCAAAGGGGCGAATCGGCCGGATCGGACCGCCCACCGAGCGTGGCTCGTCCAGGTCGTCGTCCGCGCTGTACCAGTCACCGCCGAGCAGAACGCTCTCCAGCTTGGTCATGGAGGCGCTGCTCGGAAGACCCGTCTTGGCACCGACGCTGATGCGGCCCTGACCGATCAGGCGCAACACGCCCGGAAGGTCATGATGGATAAGGGTCTCGGTGACGAGACGCCGCAGCGGCTCGGATGCCTCCTCTTCGGGCTCCAGGATGATCGTCGAGGCAATGCTCGTCGGCAGGTCCTCGTCGGCGAAGCTCACGATCTCGAGCGGCGTCGGCACCGCGACGATCGACGCCAGTCGCTTGCGCAGATCCTCCGGGATCGATCCGTCGTAGAAGAAGAGCGGCAGCAGCGAACGCCGCTCTTGGCGGTCGCGCTCGGGCCGCGAATAGGAATAGGTCACCGGCTCGACGAGGCTCGGAAGCGATCCGTAGCGTGCCTTGAAGCCGGCGCGGTCGAAGAATCCGCCCCAGCGATGGACACTCTCGGCGAGGGCGTTTTGCTCGAGCTCGGAGAGCCGCCCCCAGTATTGGCTTAGGTCCGCCGACAAGAGCTCATGAGCGATCGCCTCGACCATCTCCGCTTTCCGAGTCGAGCGGTTCCCGCTCAACAACAGGTTGCGGCGCTGTTTCAGTTGCTCGGCAGTCAGGAGCCAGAGGGCCTGCTGTAATGTCATGGGCGGACTCGGGAGTGGATGTCGCGCGGGCAAAGGCGAGCAGGGCGGAGACGAACGCTCCTGCCGACAAGGCCCGCGCCTGCTTAAGCTCGCGGATGGCGCCGGTCCTGTCGTCCGCGGCGAGGCGACGGATCGCGCGTGCGACGGCGGCATCGCCGGCTCGATCGGCCGCCTGCAGCAGCTTCAGCTCAAGCCCGCAGCGACGGCACTGATCGGAGCCATCGAGACGGGCGCGACAATTGGGGCAACGGTCCATAACCTTAACCTGACAGCGCCGGAACCAAGAAATCCCGACTCAGGATTCCAGATAGAAGATCAGATCGGAGAGCCCGTCCATCGCCTCGTGGATGGCGACATCGTCATGCGCCGCGACCGCGTCGCGCAGGGTCTCGATCAGGTTCACCAGGTCTTCGCGGTCCTCCGAATTGGCGGTCTCCATCAGGCGCTCCGCCTTTTCGATCAGGGCCGTGGCCTGAACGCTGTCGCGTCGCTCGGCACTCGCCGCGACGCTTTCCCCGAGGGTCTCGGACCCATCGCTCGGCTCGCTGCTGAAGTCGCCGTCGATGAGTGCGCCGATGCGTGCGCGTGCGGCGGCCATGGTGTCCTGCTCGAAGCGGGCGGTGGCGTTGTCGATGACGATGCGCTGCTCGAGCCCGGTGCGCTTCTCGCGCGAGGTCACCTTCAGGATACCGTTCACGTCGAGCGAGAAGGTGGTGACGATGACGTTGCCGGCCGGTGCGTCGCTCAGTCCTTCGATACGGAAGGCGCCGATCTCGGTGTTGTTGAGCGCGTCCGGGTCCTCGCCTTGATAGACGCGCACGTCGATCGCGGCCTGGCCGTCCTCGATGGTGGAGAAGGCTTCGCTCTTGGTCACCGGGATCGGGGTATTCTTGCGGATCAAAGGGATGTAGACGAAGGGATAAAACTCGCCGTTGAGCTCGCCCAGCGCGCTGGTCCCGAAGGTGTAGGGCGTAACGTCCACCAGCACGCGCGAGACGCGCTGGCCGCCGATCACGGCCGCCTGGATGGCCGCACCGCTCGCCACGCACAGATCCGGGTCGACCTCGCTGCGCGGCTGCATCCGCAGCAGCTCTTCGAGACGCTGCTGGATCAAAGGCGTGCGGGTCGCGCCGCCGACCAGCAGCACCTCGCTGAGGTCCTCGATGCCCAAACCGGCCCCTTCGAGCGCGGTGTGCACCGCGTCCATGGTCTCGTCGATATAGGGGGCGATCATCGCCTCGTAGTCGTCGCGCGAGAGCTCCAGGGACAGGTTGACCGGCTTGCCCTGATGCTCGAGGAGATATTCCTCGTCGATGCGCACGAAGGGGGCGTCGCTGAGCGCGATCTTCGCGGTTTCAGCCGCGCGGGTCAGACGCGCCATCGCGACGCGGTTCGCACTCGGGTCCGTGCCCTGATCCTTGAGATGGGCGACCAGGTAATCGAGGATCCTCCCGTCGAAGTCGTCGCCGCCGAGCTGGTTGTTGCCGTGGCTCGACAGGACCTCGGTGACCTCTTTGGCGAGACGCACGACCGAGACGTCGAAGGTGCCGCCGCCCAGGTCGTAGACCAGGATGGTCTTGGGCTCCTGGTGATCGACCTCGTAGGCGAGTGCGGCGGCCGTCGGCTCGTTGATGATGCGCACCACTTCCAGCCCGGCCAGCTCGCCGGCGTCGCGGGTCGCCTGGCGTTGCGCGTCGGAGAAGTAGGCCGGGACCGTGATGACCGCCTTGCTCACCGGTTGGCCCAGATCGGACTCGGCCGCGCGCTTGAGCCGGCCGAGGATGAGCGCCGAGATCTCCTGCGGACTGTAGCGTTGCGCGCCCATCTCGATGACGGTGTCTTCGCCCATGCGCCGCTTCACCGAACGGATGGTGCGCTCCGGGGCCAGGATGTATTGATTGCGCGCGCTCTGACCGACCAAGAGGGCGCCGTCGTCCGCGATCCCGACCACGGAGGGCAGGATGGGGCTGCCGTCGACCGGGATGAGCCGAACCCGACCCTCCTCGACCACCGCGACCTCGGAGTTGGTGGTGCCGAGATCGATGCCGATGATGATGTCGCTCACTGGGGATGGTCCTCGAATTTGTTGACGATGACGTCGGCGAGACGCAGGAGCGACTCGCCGCGCCGATAACCGGTGCGCAGCTCCGCGAGCACCGTGCCGATCGGCAGGGCGGGATCGCGCCCGACCTCGAGTGCGCGCATGATCCGCGGATCGAAGGGCTGCCCGACGACTTGGATCGGACGCACCTCGCGCCGATCCAGGGTCTCGTCGAGCCGGCGTAGATTCATACTCAAGCCTTGGGTCATGCCGGTGATGAACTCGGCGGCACCGCTGGCGTGGGCAAGCCAATTCGGCCGATAGGCGGCGGCCTGACCGCGACCGTCCCGCATACGGTCGCGCAGCTCGACGAGCTCGAGCAGGATGTCGCGCTCGGCGTTCAGGGCGATGTCGCGGACATCCTGCTGGCGCCGGGAAAGCTCGGCGGACAGATGCTCGTTCGCTTGACGGAGGCTGTCGAAGAGGTCACGGAACTGCTCCAAGGCCGTCTTGACCTGACGCGACTCGAGCTTGACCTCGTTCTTGAGCGCAGCCAGCTCGGCGAGCAGGGTGAAGAGATCCGGCGCGTCGGTCTCGTCCGTATCGTCGATGCCCGCATCCGAGCCCTCGGGTGCGTTCGGTTCTACCTCCAGATAAGCCCGGAAACGTTCGAGCAACGCCGCCTTTGCATCATCCATGCGTCAGACCTCTCCGCGCAGCAACGCGGTCAACGTGGCCCGCTTCGGGCGTCGCGGCTCGCCCACGGGCGCGGCCTTGGCCAGGATGTCGGCCGCGGTCGGCGGCGTCTGATCGAACAGCCCGTAGGCGAGGCGATCACGGCGGGTGCGGATCTTCTCGTAGGCCGCGCGCAACGCCTCGAAACCCGCCGGATCGCGCTCCGGGGAGGCGCGGCGCAGACCGGCGAGATAGGCCGATTCGATGGCGGCGTCGTCCGCATCGAAGGGGACGCCGAGGATGAGAAAGGGGTCGGTCATGCGATCAGGGTCCGATGGTTGTTGAACCGCGTCCGGCGGGGCATGCGGTGTCGTCGTCTGGATTCGATCTCGTACGGGCCCGCGGTGTCGGCGGGAACGCGGTTCAAATGGTCAGGGTTCGGACGTTCCGGGGACTCCGGCATCGGCCCGCTCAGCGGCGCTTTCGTTTGGCGCGATTGCGTTTGCGCTTGCTCGGAGACGGTCCGCTGTCGAAGAGGCTCGGATCCGGAAATGGCAGATCTTCGACATCGAGGTCCGCCGCCAAGGCATTGATCATCAGATCCAATGCCTCCTTGCCCATGTCGCGCTCGATCTCGCGCATCGATTCGCCGATCGGACCCGGCATCTTCATCAGGGCGCGGAAGCCGCTCGGCCCGAGCGTGCGAATCATGTCGGCCAAGAGCGCGATCGACCTCCCGGCCATGTCGCTGTCGACGAGCGGGGCGTCGATGTCGTCGTCGTCCTCGTCCTCGTCCTCCCAGCCATCGTCGATGAAGCCACCTCCGAAACCACCCCGCGGCGGCCCCCCGAGGGGCAGCGGAGGGCCGCTCAGGATCTCGATGAGCCGATGCACCAGACGGGAGTCACCGTTGTCCCGGGCGCGCTCGAGCGCCTGCTCCAACCGCAGCATCTCCCGCATCGGGATATTCCAAGGCACAGTCCCGCTGTGGCGGGCTTCGAACGCATGCAGCTCGAAGACCGGCTCGCCGCGCCAGCGCTTCAAGGCAGCCTCCGCGAAGGCCTGCCGCACCTCGTGCAGGTCGGTGCGGCGCAGGGTTTCGCAGATCGACGCCATCTCGCCCTGATCGAGCTTAAGCCTGGCCGTCTGCTTGAGCGCCCCCTTCAGCTCGCGCCCGATCTCGCTCGGGAGCTTGGCGCCCGTATCCAGATGCGCCCGCACCCGTAAGAAAAAGGCACGCAGGTCCGCCGCATCGGGTGCCGGCGCTTTTGCCAGTCC
>NZ_DATITZ010000158.1:0-9028 GCF_035467215.1 Thiocapsa sp.
CATCTGCACATCCAGGATGATGAGGTCGATGTCCGGGTGCCGATGGGTCAGGTCGATGGCGTCCTGACCCGAGGTGGCCTCGAGGACCTCGACATCCATCTCGCTCTCGATCAGGGTTCGGAGCGTGAAAAGATTGTGAGCGTGGTCGTCGACGATCAGCAGCTTGAAGCCGGCGTAGCGGGTCATGTCGTCTGCCCTTGTGCGCCCGGAGCCGCAGCGAGACGGACTCGGCGGCTCACACGATCGGTTCGCGGATCGCCGCGGATGTCTCCGGAGCACGTCTCTCCGGCAGCACCTCGGCAAGCAGCGCCGTGAGTTGATCGGGATCGATGGGTTTGGATAGAAACTCGACGGCACCCGCACCCAAGCAGTCGGCAACCCGGGTCTTGGCCGATCGATCGCCGAGCACGGCAACGGCCGGGTGAGGCCCCGCACTGCGGCTCAAGAGTGACCGAATCGTAGCACAGGTCATTTCGTCGGACATCCCGGCGGCCAGCAGCACCAGCTCGCAGCCTTCGCCCTCTTCCTGCAGGGTCTCGAGCGCCTCGTCGAGATCGGCTGCGGTTTGGACGCGCAGGCCGCGCCGCGACAGCTCGGAGGCGAGCTGAACGAGGGTCTTGACGTCGCGCTCGACGATCAGGACCCAGCCGCCGCTTGCGCCTGCGCCGGCACCCCGTGCCGAGGTCGGGCGCAGCGCACCCGGTGAGTCCTCGGGCGGAAGTGGCGTGACGTGCGGGCTCGCGGGTGCGGACGGGGAGACCGCGTCCGGCTCGACGGCAACGGCGGCGATCGGCATGAAGAGTGTGAAGCAGGCGCCGGCCCCCGGTGCGCTTTCGACCTCGATACGCCCGCCGAGCAACAGGGCCAGCTCGCGGCTGATCGAAAGTCCCAGGCCGGTGCCGCCGTAGCGACGGCGCGTCGAGCCGTCGGCCTGCTGGAAGGCCTCGAAGATGATCTCCTGTTTGTCGTGCGGGATCCCGATTCCGGTGTCGGCGACGCTCAGCGCGACCTGCCGTCGAGGATCCTCTCCCGCTTCGACCGCCAGGGTGATGCGACCCTGCTCGGTGAACTTCACGGCGTTGGAGAGAAAGTTCTTCAGGATCTGTCGCAGCTTGTCGCGATCCGTAAAGACCCGCGTCGCGGCGCGCGGGTCGACAGCGAGATTAAGCACGACGGGTTTTTCCGACACCATGGGTTCGACCAGCTCGATCAGCTCTTCCAGCATCGGACGCAGCTCTACCCAGTCGGACGTCACGGCGACATGCCCGGCCTCGATCCGCGAGATGTCCAGGATGTTGTCGATCATGGTCCGCAGATCGCGTCCGGCCTCGTGAATAACCTGCGCTTGGCGTCGCTGCCCCGGATTGAGTCCGCCGGTCTCGGCGGCCAACATCTTCGAGAGCAGGAGGATCGAGTTCAGCGGCGTGCGCAACTCGTGGCTGACGTTGGCCAGGAACTCGGATTTGTACCGGTTGGATCGCTCCAGCTCTCGGGTGTGGGCTTGCGCCGCCTGCAGATGCTCGGCGTGGGTCTGCGCCAGTGCCGTGAGCTGCTCGCCGAGCTCGCGGATCTCGCGCGGCCCGCGCCAACTGAATTGCAGCGGCCGACCATCGCGGAGCACCTTGCCGATTCCGCCCCTGAGCTCCTCGCCGAAATGCTCGGCACGTGCCGCGATCCATCGCGCCAGCACCATCACCACCAGGACCAGAAGGAAGATGATCGAGAGAACGCGTACGATCAGTGCGTCGCGAAACTCCTCGATCGGCGAGGGGTCCACCGCCCGACCCACCCAGAGCGGCACCCCGTCCTCGGTCAGAAACATGGGCACCCAAAGCAGCTGGCGGCCTTGCCGGCCCTTCCAGACGGCGAGGGTACCGCCGGCAAAGATCTCGGCCAAGCCGGGGAAGGCGTCGAATGCCTCGGGCTGGCCGCTTGCCGGCTGACCGGGACGCAGATAGCTGCCGTCGTGATTCACCCAAAGCGTGTCCCGATAGAACTGGGCGAGCCCGCCGACATCGATAGTCATGACCACGACGCCTCGCGGGTCTTCCGGTTTCTCCCCGCCGATCCGGCTGACCAGGCTCAGTGTCATGAGCTGGCGCGGGTCTTCCACACCCGCCGAGGGGTCGATGCGGATTCGGCTCACCATCACGGCGCCGGATTGCAGATCGAGCCCCGCGGTCAGGAATTCGCGATTCGGGACCTGCGGCGGCGAGGCGGTCGGCCGCCATTCCTGCGTGCGGGGATCGCGAGCCAGCCAGAAACGCTCCTGAGCGTCGTCGCCGACGAAGAGAATCTGGATGATGTCGCGCTGATCGGCGACGATCTGATTGATCCAGGCGGTGTAGCGGGCGCGTGCGACATCGATCTGATCCGCATCGCCCTGCTCGCCGAGGATCAGGCCGGGCTCGGGGAGCTTCGACAGGAGCCGGATCATCTCGTGTCGACTGGCGAGATGTTGGTCGAGATCACGAAAGTCCGCGCGCAGGTTCTGCAGATAGGCGCGCTGGTAGAACATCGCGGTGCGATCCAGCACCAGCGGGAGATTGATCAGCACCGCCAACACGAGCGGTGTCAGGCCGAAGATCAGGAGGAAGATCAGGATGTAGGCGCGCAGCTTCACGCTGCGCGAGGTCTCCGAGCGCGGCTCGGGGTCGAGCGCCGGCGAGCCCGAGCCCGAGCCCGAACTGGCCGCGGCTACCGGCTCGACCGAGGAGATCGGGTCTCTCTCCTCGGCCGGCGGCGAGAACATCTCGACTACCGCTCCAGGTTGCCTGTCAGAGCGCCTGGACCAGTTCCAGGATCTGGGCGGCATGGCCCTTGGGTTTGACGTCGTAGAGTGCGTGTCGGATGACGCCGCCCTTGTCGACGACGAAGGTCGAACGCACGATTCCCATCCGTTTCTCGCCGTGCGCCTCCTTCTCGCGCCACACGCCGTACGCCTCGCACGCCTCGCCCTCGGTATCGGCGAGCAATTGGACGGTCAAGCCGTACTTATCCCGGAAGGCGCCGTGGCTGGTGCAGGTGTCGCGACTGATGCCCACGACATCGGTCTCGGCGGCGTCGAAGTCGGCTTGCAGGTCGGTGAAGTCGAGCGCCTCCATCGTGCAGCCCGGCGTGTCGTCCTTCGGGTAAAAATAGATCACCAGGTTGCGTTGCCCGAGGAGCCGATCGAGACTCACCCGTCCCATGTCCGCGTTGGGGAGTGTGAAGACGGGCGCGTGATCGCCAGGTTGCAGCATTGCGAAGGGCTCCGGGTGCTCGAGCGGATTGATGAATGTCAGGGCGGAATTTAGGCACCCTCGGACGGCGCGTCAACCGCCTTGCCGTTGCGTGGCGCAAGAGCAGGCCCTAGCTCGAGCGGCGGCAAGCGAACGCTCGCGACGGTGCCGCCCCCGCGACGCGCGCCCAGATGCAGCTCCATCTGGTTCGACAAGGCGAGCTGGTAGGCCACCGCGAGACCCAAGCCGGTGCCGCCGGTCAGGCGGCTGCGCGAGGTCTCCAGACGGTAGTAGGGACGAAAGACGGCCTCGCGCTCGCCTTCCGGGATTCCCGGCCCGCGATCGAGCACGAAGATCACGGGCGTGGCCGTCTTGCAGTCGAGATGGATCTCGACCAGATCTTGACTGTAGCGCAGTGCGTTTTCGAGCAGATTGCTCAGGATGCGTCGCAACGCCAAGGCGTCGACCCGATAGCGGCACGATCGACTGCGTTGCCAGATGACCCGAGGTCGACCGGCGACCAGGTCGTCGATCAGCGCGGCGAGGTCGACCTCTTCGCGATTCCCTGTTTCGAGGCTCTTTCCGAAATCGATCGCCTGCGTGATGAGCGCGTTCATCTCATCGATGTCGCGCTCCATCCGGGCGACGAGCGCCGGTGCGGTGCCGCGCGGCAGCATCTCCACGGCGAGACGCAGACGCGTCAGCGGCGTGCGCAGATCGTGCGAGACCCCGGCGAGCAGTAGGGTGCGGTTGGCGATCAGCTCGCGGATGCGTTGACTGGCGGCATTGAACTGACGCGCAAGGTTTGCGAGCTCTTTGGGGCCACTTTCGGATAAGACGGCAGGCGAGTAGCCGAGCGCGACCTGCTCGGCGGCCTTGGAGAGCCGGTTGATCGGTTGGGTGATGCGCCCCGCCAGGATCAGCGCGCTGCCGAAGATCAAGAGCACCGCAACGCCGATGATGACGGACAGGCCCTCGATCGGTCGGGTTTCGACTCGGCTGCGAGGGAAGCCCGCCCAGACCGTTTCCCCTCCCGCGTCCAGTGCGACCCAGAACCACCGCTCGCTGTTGGCGACGCTGGTCACGATCTCCACCTCGCCGCCGAGTCGGTCTTCCAGTGCGATTTTGAGCTGGCCGATATAGGGGAAGAAGAACTGGTTCACGTCCGTGAGCGGGCGCTCCTCGGCCAGTCGGATCTGGTACTCCCGTGCCAGCCTGGTTCGGTAGTCGTCGCGCATCTCCGTGGGGAGCTGACGCAGGGTCCGAGCCGAGAGCACCATGATGCTCGCCAGGTCCGAGGCGGAGCGCTGCGCGACCGGCGTCAACGCGTAGGAGACGATGACCCAGAAGGTGATGAGGCCGAACAGCCCGAAGGTGAAGACCAAGGTGAGCAACGCGCGCCCGAACAGGCTTGCCGGGATCAGCTTGGCAATGAGCTTCATGCGTCCCCGGCCGGCGTGAACATGTAGCCCTTGCCCCAGATGGTGCGGATATAGCGGGGGCGCTTCGTGTCCGGCTCGATCTTGGCGCGCAGACGCGCGATCTGCACGTCGATGCTGCGATCGAACGGCGAGCGCTCGTAGCCCTTGAGCAGGTCGAGCAGCAGATCGCGATCCAGGACGCGGTCCGGATGCTCGGCAAGGATTCGCAGTAGCTCCAGCTCGCCCGAGGTGAGCACGACCGACTCGTCCCCGCGTCGCAGCTCGCGTTGGCCGAGGTCGAGTCGATAGGGTCCGAAGCGGATGACGCCGTCGTCCTCGCGTGGCTCGGGTGGCGCGCTCGGGGCTCGGCGGCGCAACACCGCCCGGATTCGCGCCAGAAGCTCCCGCGGATTGAAGGGTTTGGGCATGTAGTCGTCGGCGCCGACCTCCAGGCCGACGATCCGATCGATGTCGCCGCCGCGTGCCGACAGCATGATGATCGGGGTATCCGCGCGCGCGCGCAGTCGCCGTGCCAGGCTCAGTCCATCTTCGCCGGGGAGCATCAGGTCGAGGATCACCAAGTCCGTCTCGTGCTCCGCCAGCCAGGCATCCATCGCCACGCCGTCCTCGGCTCCGGCCACGCTGAAGCCTTCTCCGGCGAGATAGTCGCCGAGCAGGGCGCGCAAGGCCGAATCATCGTCGACAACCAAGATCTGAATCGGTGTATCGGGCATCTCGGCAAGGTCTCGTTCAGCCGGGGTCGAGGGGTCGTAACAACTTGTAACAACATTAGAGCTGACTGAAATACTCTATTGATGCCTTGCGCGCAAGATAGACCCCAACGCGCAGGTCTTGGTCGAGTCCGTCTCGATCCTCGGCGCTGCGGATCTTTGGAGCAGTCATCCGACGGATAGAGGGGAGCACGCATGAGCTTCGATGCACTGACGATCACGGGTCTGATCGCGGCCATTCTCTGCGCCGGCTTTCTGATCGCGCTCATCAACCGCGACGATGCCGGTACAACTCGTCCTTCACGCATACGCGGCGCCGACAAGGCCGATGGATCCGACCTCCGGTCCTGAGTCTGAACCGCACACAGGCAGCAAGCCAGTTAGGTCGCCACGGCAGCTACACACCCTGCCGTCGCGACCTTTTTTTGTCTGCGATTCCGTCATAGGATCGCCCGACCTTTCCGCCGACAACCTGCCCGACACCATGCCCAGACTCTCTCCGCTGCAGTGGCTGCTCTTTGCCGTGTTCTTGTTTTTCTACGGCTTTACGGTATTCGCGGTCACGCGCGACTACTACATCCGCCACGCCGCGCGCCCTGCCGTCGCCGCCGCGCCGGCCGCTCCGCACGGGATGCCGTCTCAAGCCACTCCGCGTCCGGCGCCCACCGCGATCCCGCAAACCATCACCGAGACCAACCCCGATCTCCTGGCTCAACAGGCCGACGCGCTCTTCGTGGAGCGCCGCTACGCCGAGGCCGTGCCCGTCTATCGCCGTCTCCTCGAGCTCAGACCGGACGATGTCGAGGCTCACAACGATCTCGGATTGGCGCTGCATTACCTGGGCGACACCGACGGCGCACTGACGCAATTGCGAGCCGGCGCGGCCAAGGATGCGGCGCACCAGCGCATCTGGCTAACCCTCGGCTTCGTGAGCCTCCAAGCCGGCGATGCGGCCGAAGCCCGCACGGCACTTGAGCAAGCCCGTGACCTCGGTGCCGACACGGGTGTCGGTCAGGAGGCGACCCGGTTGCTGGATCTCATCGAGGAGCAGTAATCCGGATCGACGCGTTTTCACGGCGATCCCGGAGGGAGCGGGATCCCTGATCCTCGACGCGACCCAAGCGTGCCTCGCTCATAACCCGGCCATGCAGCTGACCGCAGCGTTAGGGTGGACGAGCGCAGCGCCGTCCGCCATCGCCGGTGCAGGTTTCGGTGGACTTCGCTGTCGCTCGTCCACCCAACCCGGCTAACCACTAACCACTGTAGCCCGCTCGGCGAGCGCGACCGTGTAGTGCGCCCCTTGCTTGAGCTTGTCGTAATTGCCGAAGACCTCGGTCAGATTGCGTTTCATGTACTGGCGCAGCCCGTTGATGGTCACCAGATAGAGCCGACCGCCCGGACGGAGGCGGGTGTGCGCATCGTGCAGCAGGAGCGCGAGCAGCTCCTTGCCCACCTTGGCAGGGATGTTGCTCGCGATCAGGTCGAACCGCAGCTCGGGGTCGACCTGATCGAATCCGTTGCTGAGCTGCGCGCGTGCGTTCTCCAGCCGATTGAGCCTGATGTTGCGCGTCGCGTAATCCACCGCCACGAAATCCTTGTCGACCATCAGGGTTCGACCCTGCGGGGCAAGCGTCGCCATCGTCAAGCCGATCGCACCGTAACCGCAGCCGAGATCGAAGCAGTCGTCGTCCGGCTGGACCTGCAGATGCGCCAGCAGCAGACGGGTGCCCTCGTCGATCACGCGCGGCGAGAAGAGACCCCAGGTGCTGTGAAGCGTCAGGTCGCGTCCGCCGAGATCGGCATTGAAGACGATGTCACGGCGAAGGGCAGCGAGTTGTTCGGGTGTGAGCACGTGGGGGTCTAACCTGATGGGATTCGGCGACAATGGGGCGATCGGCGAAACCGCGCCGGGAATCGCATGGGCTGCGGTCGGGCGAAGCGAGGGGCGTTCGACAAACCCGCAGTCCACACGAAAGAAATCAACTGTTTTTCAGATCCTTAAGCGGCGTCACGTCCAAAGCATCGGGATTCTTCCGGGCGTCGCATCGACACCGACAGTCGGCCGGACCTGGGACGCGATTTAAGCGCCGCTATCCTGAAGCGCGATCGGCTACACTGCAAGTTCTGCTTTGCCGATCCGGAGGTTCGCGAACCCCATGTCCGATCCGGGTGGAAGTCTCGATATCCAATTGACGCCGTCCTCGGCTGGCGTCGTCTGCAGGATCACCTCGACACGTCCGGTCGCCGCCGCGTCGGCCTTCGTCGGACGCTCGCCGCAGGAGACGACGGCGCGTCTGCCGCTGCTCTTCTCGATCTGTGCGCGCGCTCAAGCCGGTGCCTGTGCGGCGGCATTCGAGCAGGCGTCCGGGGTCTTGCCGAGCCCGATCATCCGAGGACGGCGCGAGGCGGCGATCGCAGTGGAGACGATCCGCGAACACCTGTGGCGGGTCCTGCTCGATTGGCCCCCGATCTTGGGCGAGCCGCCGTGCCGTGACGACATGGCGGCGGTCCTTGCCTTGTCGAATCGCATCCTCGCGCGGCTCGACCCCGCCGCCGATTTGTTCAGCGTCGGTGCCGGTCCGGCGGCGGGTCAAGCCCCCGGCCTCGATGTCCTGCTCACCGATCTGACCGATCTGCTGACGCAAAAGGTTTTCGGGATCAAGCCCGAGCACTGGTTGAACCTGATCGGCGACCCGTCCGGCTTCGAGCGCTGGTGTCGCAAGACGGAGACGGTGGCCGCTCGCCTGTTGCGCTCCCTGCTGGAATCGGGAGAGGCGTCGCTCGGACAAACCCCGATCACCGCGCTGCCGAGGCTCTCGGACGAGGATCTGATCGCGCGGATGAGCGCGCCGGATTGGGCCGATTTCGTCGCCCGTCCGACCTGGCAGGGTCAACCTCGCGAAACCAGCCCCTTCGCGCGCGTGCACCCACTGCCGCTGATCGAGGTCTACGGGGCTGGCCTCCTGGTGCGCCTTGCCGCTCAACTCACGGAGGTTGCGACCGGCCTACGGTTGCTGAGCCGCGGATCCGTCGGGAGCGCCGCCGCGCAGCCGATCTCGGCGAGCGCCAGCGGAATCGGGCTGGGGCGCGTCTTCGCGGCACGCGGTCTACTGGCTCATCTGGTCCGCGTCGAGGCCGGCCGCGTCCGCGACTATCGGATCCTTGCGCCGACCGAGTGGAATTTTCATCCGCGCGGCGTCGTTGCCTTGGCGCTGGAGAGCTTGCCGCCCGGCCCCGAGGAGCAGCTGCGTCGACAAGCCGAGCTCTTGATCACGGCGATCGATCCCTGTGTGGCCTTCAAGCTCACCTGTTGAAACGCGCCCCCCGCTCGCTATGCGAGGTCCTCACCTGGGCGCAGGGCGGGGGGGCGTCTGATACCCTCGTGGAACGCGCGTTTTAAGATTTTTAATTTATTGATATAAAACGCGTCTCGCCAAGGTTTCGGTTGGCGACCAGGTTCGTTCCGATCTGACCGCTTCATTGATCGCCCCGGACGCGTTTTATCCTACGAGGTCTTTTGTCCATGTGTCTTGCCATCCCCGCACGCATCACCTCCATCGATGTCGCCGCCGATACCGCGAAGGTTGCGCTCGGACCCGTCTGCAAGGAGATCTCGTTGGCCCTGATCGAGGACGCGGTCGTCGGCGATTATGTC
>NZ_DATITZ010000159.1:0-13214 GCF_035467215.1 Thiocapsa sp.
AAGTGGAGCGCCGGGTTAGCCGCTTGGGTTCTCTTGGTCCGGCCCCCCGGTAGTCCGCCGATGGGGCCGGGATCTTGTTGCGTCAGGATTCCGGGATTTCCCAGAAATCCTCCGCGACCGTTCCCGTGAGAACGTCTTCAAACGTGATCTTGTAGTAAACGAACTGCACCGTTTCGCGCGCCACGTTGTCGGTTGGCCCCGCGCCGCTCACCGCGAGATCGACGATCCGCGGTTGGGTCAGTGTGATCCGGAAGTAGAGCTGCTTTGCCTTTCGTGTGGTCACCCGGTAGAAGGAGCACTCCACGGCCGCCAGGGTTCGATTCCCGACCAGGCGGGCTACGCAGCGTCATTTCCTTTTCCACCACGCACATAAGGATCTGCACATCAGCGTTGAGGTTGTCCGGACATCCGTTGAACCGCGAGAGTCGCTGATTCCCTCCCGACCATCGCATTCAACCACCGCTCCCCTTCCCTCCCCGCCCGCCGATCCCCGGTGACCCAGGTCTCGAGCACCTCAAGCGCCGGTACGGTGCCGACCAGCGCCACGAGTTCCTCCTCGTCCAGATCCGTGAACCGCCGCCCCCCATGCTCACGCTCCCCTGCCCCGTACTTGAACGAGGCATAGAGCACCCCGTCGGACTTGAGCGCACGTTCGAGACGCCGCAGCACCTCGGGCAGCTCCGCCATCGGCACATGCAACAAACTCGCGCAGGCCCAGATACCGTCGAAGCAGCCCTCCCAGTCGACCGCCTGGAAGCGTCGGACCTCGACCGGCAACCCGCAATGCGCCGAGGCCATCCGTGCCAACGTCGGCGACGCCTCGAACGCGGTAACGGCATAGCCCAGCCGCCGAAACGCTAGCGCATCGCGCCCGGACCCGCTCCCGGCATCGAGAATGTACCCGCCGGGCGGGACGCGGGCGAGGAACCTGGCGTACAGCGGGGCCATGTCGACGGCTACGGTCTCGGCGAAGAAGGTCTCGGCTTGGTCTTCGTAGTAGGCGAGGGTCGGGTCGTTTGCAGGCGTGGCGCGGGTCATGGCAGATCCTTCGGGTCGGTGGTCTCGGTCGGCGTGGCGGGCGTTGGCTTCAAGCGCAGACGCTCGACGGCAAGGCCGCGCTCCTGCAAGTCCTCGATCATGGCCGGTGGCCCCGCCACGCGGCAGCGCTCATCGTGACACATCCGGTGATGCGGCATCGCCGGGGGAGTATCGCCGCAGCACCCATTCGGAATCGGCAATCACGCCGCTGGCGCGCCCCTGCCCGGACCCCGCCGCCCTGCGCGCGGCCTTCCGCATCGAGGTCGCCCGGCGCCGGGGCAACGGCACTATCAGCCTGGCCGGCATCCGCCTGGAGATCTCCGCGCGCTACCGCGCCCTGGAGACGGTGCATCCCGGCGATGAAGACGCGACTGCTCGCCCTCTACGCCCTGAAATGGCATTCCTTCTCCTGGGAACTGCCGTTCAATGCCCTCTGCATCCACCCGCGCGTGGAGCAATTTCTGTGAATGAGATGCGCGGATGATCATTGCGATTATGAATGAAGTCGCGAGCGCTCTGGTGCGCTGCCGCAGCGCGCGGCCTATTCGCGAATCCCTGGCGACACCTATAGCGGCGGGTGCGACGTTCATTCCTGATCTCATCGGGCGCCGCGGAGGGCCTCGGCACCGGGGCTGCCGGGATGCGCGCGCGCGGTGCTGGCCGGCCCCCGGCGAGGGGATTTCGCGAGGCGACGGTGCGACCCCGATCGTTGCGCTATATGGACAGAAGGGGCCGTTTTTCCTTTAACTAACTATATGGACACGCCCCCCCGGATGCGGCGCTATATGGACACGCGGATGTTTTGTCCATATAGCGTTGTGGTGCTCTCCGGGGGGGCTGGTGAAAGTCACTCTCCGACACTTTCGACGCTGGGTGGCAGGGTGCGAAAGTCACTCTCCGACACTTTCGCCGTCGGGCGACGAGCGCGAAAGTCACTCTCCGACACTTTCGACGCACGCCTCGAGCCGCGAAAGTCACTCTCCGACACTTTCGCCGGGCGAGCCGTAACCTATTTTTGATAAGAAACGGGCTTTCGGCGTATTCGATCGCCTGGAATTTCTATTCCGGATCCCCTCCGATAACGTATAGCAAAGGCTATTGGAAGGCAAAAACCTCGTGCATCGCATTTCCGAGCTTTGCGTCGGGAATCGGGTACCTCCGTATCCGGAGTCAGTCGACGAGTCGAGCCCGCGTCCCGGCACATCCGCTCATTCGCGATGCGGGCACAGAAGCCGTTGGGATGTGCTCAAGTCTGATTTCGTTGCAAGATGACTTCGGTGGTCTCGGTCGGCGTGGTCGGCAGTGGCTCCACGTGCAGGCGCTCGACGGCCAAGCCGTGTGCCTGCAAGTCCTCGATCAGGGCATCGAATCCGCCGTCTTTGGAGACGATCCGGTAGGTCGCCTCGGGGGTGCGTGCGACCAACTCCCCGAGATGGAAGGCCAGATGGAAGTCGAGCAGGTTTTTGCCCGTATGGCGCAGCTTGATATAGTGCCCTCGTGCGCCGAGTGCCTGCATTGCAGCGACCAAGTCGAACGGGAGCCGGTTCTGGTGCGCGCCGACGAACACCGTCACATGGATGTCCTCGTCGGCCCAGGTCTCAAGGTGCCGGGGCTGGATGCTCTCGAAGTCGATCAGGATGTGGATCATGTGGCCGGTCCTCCGAGTCCGGCGCATTCGCGGCGAGCGCGTCGATGGTGCGCCGCGACCAAAGGCACGGCGTCAGAGGGCTATAATTCCCCACAGTCATGGGCCTGACACGCCCGCACTTCCAACCGCCGGGCAGAGGACGGCCGATGACCGACAGCACGCAGCGCATGAGCGAACGGGAGGCGATTGCCATCGTAGGCGAGCTCGGCGAGATCGTGCGCTCCGCAAGCGCGGCTCGGATCATGTCGGCGTTCAGTGCGCTGGCGGCGCTCGATGCCTATTGGATCGAACGGCGTGCAAGTACGATCATCGACGGGCTCGACCCGGATCTCCTTGACGACGGGGGGATGGGGGTCGCGGGCCTGCTGCATCGGGCCACGATGGACACCTTCATGGCCAGCCTCTTCGAGTGCGTGGAGGATAAGTGTCCCGACATCGAGCCCTCGGTCGAGCACGACATCCCGACCTGGATCGAGGCGAATGCCCCGTTGGTGATCTCGGCGAACATCCGCATCATGGAGGCCGCGTTGCCGGCCGATGATCCGCAGGCGCACAGGTCCCTGATCGAGTTTCATCGGCTGGTTGATCTCGATGCCTGCGAGACGGAGCTTGCGCGCGTTCTGCTGGGGGTCTGGTCGGACATCGAGACCAAGATCCGTGCCCGGCTTGCGCTGCCCGAGTCTGTCTGAACCGGGTCTTACCGCCTCGCTCAAGGATTGCGCGTGCCCTCTTCCGAGTCCCCTACCCTCTCACCATCGCTTCCAGCCGGCGACGGGCTGAACGTCGCGGCACTCGCCGGGCTCTTTCGCCACACCACGAACTCCTACAAGTTCGTCTTCTTCCTCGCCCTGCTCGACCTGCTCAAGCGCCATCGCTTCGATGCCGAGCGGCACTACACCTATGCCGAGATCACGCTCGAGATGCTCTCGCTGGCGTGGTTTCCGCACACCTATTTCAAGCTGTCGTTCGGGGCGCAGGACACCATCGCGAAGAAGCTCGATGCGCTGGATCTGGGGCTGGACGAGGGCGCCAACCTGTTCGCCAACGATCGGCGTGCCCTGCGCGGTGCACTGGCCGCGGTCGACCTGAAGGACGCGGCGCGTCTGATGGATTTCGTGCCCTACCGCTTGCAGATCCCGTTTCTGGAGTCGCAGCTGCGCGGGGTCGACAAAGGTGCCTGGATGGTCTTCGAGAAGGCCATGCCGGCGATCGCCAATGCGCATTTCGAGACGGTCCGGCCGCTCTACCGCTACGACAGCGACGAGTGGAAAGACTGTGCCGCCGTCGCCTGGCATTCCGACTGGGTCGCCTACTTGGAGCGGCACTTCCCGATCATCCATGGCTGGGCAGCTTGGCACTGGCTCGGCTACATGCAGAAACGCAATCCGACCACGCCGGGGTTGTCGAACAAGCTCTTCCCGCCGGTGAAGCGTGATGCGCTGAGCAAGCAGACGCGGTATTGGCGCACGATCCTCGCCCATCCCGATCGTCCGGAGCTGCGCTGCATCTACTCCGGCACGATCCTGACAGCGGACGCCTTCGCGCTCGATCACTATCTGCCCTGGTCCTACGTCGCGCATGATCAGCTCTGGAATCTGATCCCGGCGCCGGCGGCGGTGAACTCGGCGAAGTCGAACCATCTGCCGAGTCCGGATTACTTTCGGGACTTCGTCGCGCTGCAACATCGCGGTCTGGTGACCGCGAGCCGGATCATGCCAAAGACGACCTTCGAGAAGCTCACCGAGGACCATCTGGCCGATCTTCACCTGTCGTCTTCCGCGGCGCTGCTGGATATCGAGCAGCTCTCGCGCGCCTACGAGCAGAACATCGGCCCCTTGATCACGCTTGCGACCAACCAGGGCTTTACCCCGGACTGGCAATACACCCAACGAGACATCTGATTCCATGGACCCCATGCTAGACCCCGCCATCATGGCCCTGCCGCATCCGGTGCGCGTCGATGCCGCCGTCGGCAAACACGTCGACACGGTCATGTTCGAGAATCTCGGAGTCATGGCCGGCCTGCGCCCCTACCTTACCGACCGGCATGCAACCTCCGAGTGGATCCTCAACAACGTCCCCGGCATGCGCGAGATCGCCATCGCCCATTTCGGCCTCATCGGCAATGCCAACATGGGGAGCTTTCTGCTGACGATCGTCCGGGCCAGGTTGCGTGCCCACGGGGATCCGATCCTGAAGGTGGCCCCGACGCTGCAATCCATGCTGGCCGAGACAGACCTCGCGGAGGGTCTACCCGCGCACTATTTCCGCAGTCCCTATACCCTTGTGTTCATCGAGCTGGCCCGGCCGAATCCGTTGCAGGTCCCGAATCGTCAGACCGGGCTGCATGCCTGCGAGGGCGCCTACATGGGCGTCTATGAGGTGTCCGCCGGCCACTCCGTCTTCGACCATCCGGCACGCAATCGGGCGCTCAAGCTCGATCCAACCAAGCCGGCGCGCGTCGTCGAGGTCGTCATCATCGGCTCGCCGCTCGGTAAAGCAAACGCCCTCGACGACGCCTCGCAGGACATGATCCTGGTGATCCAGGACGAGGACGAGTGCCTGGCGACCCTGCTCGATCGTCATATCGCCTGGTTCAATAATCCGGCTGCCTATGCGCATCCGGGGATGAGCCCGATGGATCCGAACGAGGTCGCGATGGCGAAGCCGGTGATTTTCGAGCTGGCCAAGGTGCTGCTTTACTTGAACCTCCCCGATGCGGAGAAGCTGAAGGTTACCGAGCGCACGGACCTGGAGACGCGGTTGCGAGGGCTGGGGCCGAAGAAGGCGGCCAAGATCGGGCGCAAGCTGACCACGGCCTATGACCGGATCCTGATCGGGCCGAGTGCGGAACCGGACTGGGCGGGTTCGGGTGCGCCGGGCGGACTGCCGCGCGGGGATGATCGGCATGTGAAGCCGCACTGGCGCCGTGGGCACTTCCGGCGGATTCGCTACGGCGAGGGGCTGGCGGAGAGCCGGCTGGGGTGGATTCAGCCGATACTGGTGAACGCGGCGGAGTTGACCGGGGCGGGCACGGCAGGGGTGAAGACGAAGCCGTATGTGGTGCGGTGATGCGCCCTTTCTGGTTATTCGGTGCGTCGTTCGCCGCCACCGCAGCGATTGTGGTGCGCTACCTTTCTTCGTGTCATCGAACCGTTCGGCCACTGAAAGGACTACCCGATGCTGCTCAGCCACTGCGAACCCCGCTCCACGTCGACCGGATCCCGTCTGGCGATCCTGCTTCTGCTCGCCGGAATGCTCTGCGGTCCTTGGCCTGCGGTCGGGGCGGAGGCCGCTGGGGCCCCTCCAGTCGATGCCTGCGCACTGCTGACCAAGGCGGATGTCGAGGCGGTGTATGGCTTGGTTGTCGGCGAGCCCAACGGCAAGGAGCTGGGTAGCGGGCCGTTTTGGGTGTCGATGTGCAACTACGACAACGCCCATACCGATGCGCCGATGCTCAGTGTCGGGCTCTTGGTCAAACCGCATGGCGTTGTTGACCCGACTCAAGCCTACGCCGCTTACGTGGACGAGTTGCGCCGGGAGCTCGGCGATGTGGCTGTTCCTGTACCGGTCGAGGGTCTTGCCGGACCTGCCGGTTGGGATGCCGATACCGGTCAGCTCACGGTGTTCGTTGGGCCCTACCAAATCATCCTGACAGCTGCCGGGCGGTTTTCCGGAGACCGGCTGAGCTTCGGGAAGCAGATCGCTGAGCGCGTGTCGGGGCGCTTGCCCAAGCCGTAGCAGACGGGCGCGTCGACCGGAAACTTGAGTCGAGCCGGTACGTCTTGATGTCTTACGCCGGAAGTGGAGATGCGCCCATCGAGCATCGGCACGCGACGGATCAAACTGTCGCCATCGGAAAAGAGGGCAACTGAGTCGTGCAAGCGAACCTCTACAGCTATGCCTGCTTTCTGCGCCGGCCGCTGAACACGGCGCGCCACGATCGGTGGAGCTTATGAGACATCACTTCCGTCTTGCGCCGATGACGATCGACGTGCTGGCGCTGACGCTCTTGCTGCTGCTGGTCCCCGTGGTCATCCTGATCGCGATGCTGATGCTCTCGCTGTCCCTGCTTGTTCCATTGCTGTTGATATGTCTCGTTTATGCCTGGGTCTGGCTGCGCTTTCGCCCGCGCGCCTTCATCCTCGACGAGGATGGTCTGGAGGTCGTCTGGCCCCTAAAACGGCGCCGCATCCGCCGTAACCTCATTCGGGAGGCGCGTCTGACCGACCGCCGTGCCTTGCGCCGTGATCTGGGCTGGGGGTTTAGGGTCGGGGCTGGAGGACTCTGGGGCGCGTTCGGCTGGCTCTGGACGCAACGCCGGGGCCCCGTCCAGATGTACGTGTCGCGCAACCGCGATCTGGTCTGGATCGACCTGGGGTCGGAGCGGCCCTGGCTGATCACGCCGGAGCGCCCGGACGAGCTTGTTCGGCTGCTCCAGGGTCAGGATGCCGAGAGCCAGCCCTCGGGATTGCGCCGCTGACCCATCGCCGGCTCGACCTCGTGTGGGCTCCGTCAGGTCCGCAATCACGATCCCCACGACTTCGAACGCTTCGTCCGGGACGCAGGAGGGCCGGGACATCCAGGACCTCGTCGAGTTTGCCGGATCCCAAAACATGTACTATATATAACACATGACATTCGGAGCCTACATCCGCGAGCAGCGCGAGGCCCGCCGTGCGGGTGACAAGGCGTTCTCGCTGCGCCAGGTCGCCCAGCGTATCGGTGTGGAGCCAGCCTATCTGAGCAAGGTCGAGCGCGGCGAGGTGGCGCCGCCGTCCGAGGCAACGATCCGCAAGCTCGCCGTGGATCTCGACGAGGACGTGGATGTTCTGCTGGCGATGGCGGGAAAAGTCTCGTCGGATCTGCAAGCCATCATCCGGGCGCGCCCGCGGCTGTTCGCGGAGGTTCTACGCCAGCTACGGGAGTTTCCGGACGATGCGATCCTGCGGGTGGTCCGGGAAGTAAGAGATGGTGACTGGTAGATCGCTCAAGGGAGTACACACATGATCGAGCTTAAGAACGACCGACTCGAGTTCAGCTTTCCGCACGTCCATCCCAAGGCGGGTTGTCGGATCGATTTCCAGCGCACCCTGCGGATCCCCGACGACAACCGCGACTACCCTCTTCCGCCGGGTTTGGGGCCGTTTCCGTTGCAGCATGTGGATGACTTCAAGGACGCGGTTCCCGCGGACTGGATCCGCCATGGCGGGGTCTTTCTGCCGATGTATCAGGCGGAAGCCTTGTGGATCAACTTCGGCGGGAGCTATCCCTGCGCAGTCAAAATTGCGGCCGGGAAGATCAACGCGGTCACCGGCAAGGCTTGGCGCAATCCGCTGGCGCGCAAGCGACAGGATTACGTGGTGGTGCCGGATCAGCCCTGGCTGGACGGCTTTGCCGTGAGTCGCGGGGTGATCCGCCAGTTTGTCGCGATGCCGCTCGGGGCGGGTTACACCGCCGAGGAGCAGTTGACCGGGACCGGCGAGCACGGCGGCATCCAGATCGTCGTCTATCCGATGAAGGCGGTTGTGTATGAGAAGCTGCGTGCGGCGGAAGCAAGACGGGGCGCTGGGGATGCCCTGATGTGCTGCGATGCGCAGCCCTGCCCATCGATGGGCCTCGCCCCCGGCGGACTGATGCGCCAGGAGATCTACGACGACGACTACGGCGTGGAGGCATGGGATCAGACCGCCGGCTCACGCTGCTTTGTGCATCTGCTGAACAGCCTGGGGTATCTCTCGGTCACCGGGCACCGACCGCCTCAGCCGCCGCCGACGGCCGCGGATTACACGCGTGCCGGCTTGCCGTGGTTCGAGTATTTCGACGCCGAGCGGGAGGCCCTCGAAGGCGCGGCGAAGCTGGCCGGTCTGGACAGTATGGCAGCGATGTCGATCAAGAAGGGCGCCGGGGTGATTGCGGACAACGGGCCGATCGGGAAGCCCACGATCAAGTCGGTCGGGCCGGCGGGTGCGGTGCGCGAGGGGGAGTTTTGAGGGTGACGCGTCATGACAGGCCGCTCGACCGGACGGGCGCGTTGGGCCTGTGCATAGGCTGGCCGCACAAGGCAGATGCTTTCGCTCCGCGGCTCATGTAGGCCGGAGCGCTTCGGGTGAACAACAGGGAGTCGTGATGACCGAACAAGCCGGTGCCGATCCGTCGGACAACGACGACAAACAGGGTCTCGCCCGACTCGCCCAGTTCGAGGACTGCGCCTCGGCGATCGACGGACTCTTTCAGCAGGCGCTGACGACAACCGGTCCCTGCGCCTTCGATGAGTTCCTGAACTTCGTTCGCAGCTTCAAATCCCTCTCGGTCTACAACGCCATGCTGGTGCGGGTCCAGCGACCGGGTGCCGCAGCGGTGGCCAGTCGCCAGGAGTGGCGCAAGCGCGGTCGCTCCGTCCTGGCCGACGCCATCCCGATCGTCCTCCTGCAACCGTTCGGACCGGTGCGCTTCGTCTACGAGGTGAGCGACACGGAGGGTCGCGAGATCCCCGGCGAGAAGGCGTCTTCGCTGTTCGCCGACGGAGAGCTGCCGCAGAAGGTCTACGACAACACCCGCAAGGCGGCCGAGAAGTTCGGGATCACTGTCGTCGAGACCGACCAGTATGGCGCTCTGCTGGCTGGGACGGCGGCCGGCATCGCGGTCCAACCGGCGCTGGATCCTGCCCAAACGGCGATGCCGTTTCGGGTGAAGCTCAACGCCAAGCATGATCTGCCGACGCGCTTTGCGACCCTCGCCCATGAGCTGGGGCACATCTACTGCGGGCACATCGGTCGGGACCGCAAAGGCCGCTGGCCCGACCGCTCCCATCTCCCGGTCGAACTGCACGAGACGGAGGCCGAAGCGGTCGCCTGGCTGGTGTGCCAACGCAACGGGGTTCAGGCGCGATCGAAGGAGTATCTCGGTTTGCTGATCGGCCAGGTCGATCTGGCGCAGGTCAGCCTGTACGCGATTTTCGAGGCGGCGAACCGGGTGGAGTCGCGGACGCAGCCGGTGGAGCGGGCATAGCGACCGGGCTTACCAGGCCGATGCCGACAGCGGTCGGTTGGTCTCGGAACCAGACCATGAGTGATGCGATGACCACCGACGGCCCCCGCGACCTGAACCGCTTCGTTCGGGCGCAGGAGAACGACTATGCCCCTGCCCTCGCCGAGGTCCGCAGCGGACGCAAGCGCACGCACTGGATGTGGTACATCTTCCCGCAGCTCGACGGGCTCGGGTTCAGCGAGACGGCGCGGCGTTATGCGATCCGCAATCTCGACGAGGCGCGGGCGTATCTGGAGCATCCGGTGCTCGGGCCGCGGTTGGTCGAGTGTGCCGAGGCGGTGCTCGCCGTTCAGAGCCGCTCGGCGAGGGAGATCTTCGGGACGCCGGATGATTTGAAGCTGCGCTCGTGTGCGACGCTGTTTGCGGAGGTCTCCCCATCCGATTCGGCGTTCCATCGCCTGATCCAGGTCTATTTCGGCGGCGCGCCGGACGGGCGCACCTTGACCCTGCTCGGGCAGTCCGCCGACCGGGCTTGATCCGCAGCTATACCCTCAGCGCGTCATCCGCACCACCCCCGAGACGATCCCGAGGATCTCGATTTCATCGTGGCGCAGGTAGATGGGGTCCATCTCGGGGTTGGCCGGCTGAAGTCGAATGCCCTCGGCCTCGACGTAGAACCGCTTGAGGGTGACCTGTTCGCCCTTGATCAGTGCCACGACCGTCTCGCCGTTTTCAGCCGTTTCCCGCTTCTCGACGATGATGATGTCGCCGTCTTGGATCTGGTCGTCGGTCATCGAGTGACAGCGCTACCGCAGGGCATAGCTGTCCTTACGCACCATGTTGCGCCGGACCGCAACGCTCGTGCGGTCCTCCGGAGTCTCCACCGGGCCCGGCGGCAACGTAGCCGAGCCAAGGGATCTCCAAGCCAGGACAAGCTCGACGCCCTGAACCGGTCGTCGGCCATCGTTGGCGAGAACATCAGCATCGAGTTCGTCGATAGCGCGCAGCGAGACCGGACACGGCCTGCCTCCGTCTCGAAAACGGTCTTTTTCGGGAGACCGCGGCGGAATGCCGAGTTCCCATCTCGGCGACGAACCCGCCTCAAGGCGTGCGCGAATCCTGTTGACTTGAGGCATGCTCCGGATGGTTGTGCGCTAGACTGAACGCCGTCCTGGATGCGAGATGCACAACTGGCATCCGATGTTTATGAAGCTGCAATCGCCCCTATCGAAGGCGGCTTGGACTTGTTTGGAGTTGACGTGCTTCAAACGACCTTGCGACAAAGACTCTTCAAGGGCCGCCAACCTAAAACACAGTTTTAGACGCACCTTATCAACCTCAAGTCTTCGGCTTCCGGCGCCGGTTAACCTGAACGTTATGCAATGGGAGTGTTGGGTGGAGATAACATGATTAAGGTGCCAAATCATCATTTCGTGGGTGATGGAAAAGGTGGATGGCTCAAGCGGCCTGGGCGGATTAAGATGCGACTCTCCGTGCTTGAGCATGGGCCCTCCGATGCTATCGCAGATGCTGTGATTCAGAAGTCTTCGAGGCTTCAGGGACGGATGTTGCCTCCTGTTAGAGAGCGCTTACGGTATTTCCTTCAAGCCTATTTGGATTTAGAGACGTACCTTAGCACCCCGATGGGCGACGTGCCTGTCCAGGCTGATGGTGCGAAAGTGCGAAATCTTTGGCACTTGTACCTTGTGCGCGGGCGAGAACTGATCGACATCCTTGGATCCGTTGTCCACTTGTGCTTCAATCTCAACGGGCGCCGGAATGGCCTAAATGCTAAGAAATTGGCCCGCTTGAAGGCTGATGCTGCGCAGTTGTCCGGAAAACTGGATGGGATAGAATGCTTGCTTGCCTGCATCGAAGCGCACGAGGAATTGGTCGTTAGCTTCATTGATCTCCGGAACCGAGACAAGGACCGAAACGATACTTTGGTCGAACCCCCTTTTATCTCTGAAACAGGGGATGCGACTGAAGGCGTCCTGGATATGGGTGCGGGGGCTCGTGAGGATTTCGTGAGATATTTGCGGAAGAGTTATCAAGAGATCCTGGGATTCTGCTGTTGTTTTCTTGGGAGCGAAGTGCCTAACTAGGCGCTGCACTCGACGCTAATGGGATGGTCCGCCCCGCTCCTCCAACGAGCCCGTAGCGGGCACAATGAGCGATGTCTATCGAACATCGTCAACCGAGGTAACGGAGCGGACCAATGAGCGAGAATAGCAAAGAGCGGATCGTCACGCTGGTGGGCATCGACCTGGCCAAGAACAGCTTTCACGTGCACGGTGTGGACGCGCAGGGCAAGGCGGTGTTCAGCAAGAAGCTGAGCCGGGCGAAGTTCAGCCCGTTCGTGGCCAACCTGCCGGCCTGCACGGTGGCGATGGAGGCGTGCGGCAGTGCCCACCATTGGGCGCGGCGGTTTCGCACCTTCGGTCACGAGGTGCGGTTGATTGCCCCGCAGTTCGTCAAGCCGTACGTGAAGACGAACAAGAGCGATGCCCGCGATGCCGAGGCGATCGCCGAGGCGGCGCAGCGTCCGGGCATGCGCTTCGTGGCGGTGAAGACGGTGGAGCAGCAGGACGTGCAGGCAATCCACCGCATGCGCAGCCTGACGGTGGAGCGGCGTACCGCGCAGATCAACCAGATCCGCGGGTTGTTGCTGGAATACGGCCTGGAGATCCCGCAGGGCCGCGCGGCCGTTGCCCGACGCCTGCCCGAGATCCTCGAAGAGGCCGAAAACGGCCTGAGCGCGCGTTTTCGCGCGGAGTTGCACGTCCTGGCCGAGGAACTGCGCCACCTCGACGAGCGGGTCGCCTATTACGACACGCAGATCGAGGAGATTGCCCGCAACGACGCCCAAGCACAGCGCCTGATGACGATCCCGGGCATCGGCGCGAAATGCGCGACGGCCTTGTCGGCAGCCGTGGGGGAGGATCCCGGGCTGTTCGGCAACGGGCGCGCACTGGCCGCCTGGCTCGGCTTGGTGCCGCGACAGGACAGCACCGGCGGGCGCGAGCGCCTGCTCGGCATCAGCAAGCGCGGCGACGTCTACCTGCGCCAGCTGTTGATCCACGGGGCGCGCGCGGTGCTGCGGTGGGTCGAGCGCAAGGAGGATCCCGTCAGCCGCTGGGCGACGGCGTTGAAAGCGCGCCGGCACACCAATGTCGCCGTGGTGGCGCTGGCCAACAAGATCGCGCGGGTCGCCTATGCGGTGATGACGAGCGGCAAGCCCTACGACCCGAGCGTCGGCAAGCCGATCCAGGCCGCCTCCTGAGGCCGGCGAGGCACGACCTCACCCGGGATGAACCGCGACCCATCGGTCGCCACAACCGAGTATCGAGTAACGAGTAGCGAGTAACGCGTCACGAGCACCACGAGTTGCGAAGAGTGAACATCACTGTGATGGCATGAAAGGCACGGCCTGCCTCCCCGAAAACCTGGCTTACCCACCAGCCGGCTTTGCCGAGACTGTTAGGCTGATGAGGACGGGAAGGCGCGCGAATTCCATCAGGGCACGAGGATCGGCAAC
>NZ_DATITZ010000160.1:0-9098 GCF_035467215.1 Thiocapsa sp.
ATGCTGTCGAGCATCGCGGAGAACATCTCGAAGGCCTCGCGCTTGTACTCCTGCTTGGGATTCTTCTGGGCGTAGCCGCGCAGATGGATCCCTTGGCGCAGATAGTCCATCGCGGCGAGATGGTCCTTCCAGTGGGTGTCCAGGGTCTGGAGCATGACCGCCGTCTCGATCTGGCGCATGGTCGGCGAGCCGACGAGCTGCTCGCGTTCGGCGTAGGCCGAGGCCAGGGTGTCGTGGATCCGCGCGCGCAGCGTCTCTTCGTGAAGCGAGTCGTCCTCGTCGAGCCAGGTGCGGATCGGCCAATCACCGCCGAAATGCTCGTTCAGCGCGACGCTTAGCCCTTCCACGTCCCACTGCTCTTCGAGACTCTCGGGCGGGACATAGGTGTTGATCAGACGCGTCAGGGCATCGTCGCGCATCGCGGTGACGGTATCGGAGACATCCACGCTGTCCATCAGCTCGCGGCGTTGACGATAGATGACCTTGCGCTGATCGTTGGCGACGTCGTCGTACTCGAGCAGCTGTTTGCGGATGTCGAAGTTGCGTCCCTCGACCTTGCGCTGGGCGTTCTCGATCGCCTTCGTCACCCAGGGGTGCTCGATCGCCTCGCCCTTCTGCATGCCGAGCTTCTGCATCATCTTGCCGACGCGGTCGGAGGCGAAGATGCGCATCAGGTTGTCTTCAAGCGACAGATAAAAGCGCGAGGAGCCCGGATCGCCTTGGCGGCCGGAGCGACCGCGCAACTGGTTGTCGATGCGACGGGATTCGTGCCGCTCGGTGCCCACCACATGCAGACCGCCGGCGGCCACCACTTGAGCGTGGCGCTCCTTCCAGGCGGCGCGGATGGCGTCGCGATCCGCGTCCGGGCCGGCGTCCTCGAGCTCGGCCTCCAGATTGCCGCCGAGCACGATGTCGGTCCCGCGACCCGCCATGTTGGTGGCGATGGTGACGGCGCCCGGACGGCCGGCCTGGGCGATGATCCCGGCCTCGCGTTCGTGCTGCTTGGCGTTCAGGACCTCGTGCGGGATCTTCTGCTCGACGAGCAGTCGGTCGATCAGCTCCGAGGTCTCGATCGAGGCGGTACCCACCAGGGCAGGCTGACCGCGGGCGATGCAGTCGCGGATATCCTCGACGATGGCCTGGTACTTCTCTTCCTGGGTCAGATAGACGAGGTCGCCCCGATCCTCGCGGACCATGGGCTGATTGGTCGGGATGACCACGACCTCAAGACCGTAGATCTGCTGGAACTCGTAGGCCTCGGTATCCGCCGTGCCGGTCATGCCCGAGAGCTTCGGATAGAGCCGGAACAGGTTCTGGAAGGTGATCGAGGCCATCGTCTGGTTTTCGGGCTGGATCGCGACCCCTTCCTTGGCCTCGACCGCCTGATGCAGACCCTCCGACCAGCGTCGACCCGGCATGGTGCGGCCGGTGAACTCGTCGACGATGATGATCTGACCGTCGCGCACGATGTACTCGACATTCTTCTGAAACAACGCGTGCGCACGCAGCGCTGCGTAGACGTGGTGCATCAGGGCGATGTTGGCCGGATCGTAGAGACCGCCTTCCTCGGCGAGGAGTCCGATCTCCACGAGCATCTGCTCGACGTGCTCGTGACCCTCCTCGCTCAGATAGACCTGCCGTGCCTTCTCGTCGACCGAATAATCACCGGGACCGAAGTCGGGCTGCCCCTCTTCGTTGGTGATAGGGGCCTGACGGGTCAGACGCGGGATGATCTTGTCGATCTGCTTGTAGAGATCCGTGCTCCCCTCGGACGGACCCGAGATGATGAGCGGGGTGCGCGCCTCGTCGATGAGGATGGAGTCGACCTCGTCGACGATCGCGTAGAAGGGGTCGCGCTGCACGCGCTGCTCGGCCACGAAGGCCATGTTGTCGCGCAGATAGTCGAACCCGAACTCGTTGTTGGTGCCGTAGGTGATATCGGCGGCATAGGTCTCCTTGCGGGAGACCGGGCGCATGTGGCGGTAACCTTGACCGACCGGCGGCTCGTAACTCAGGTCGAAGAGGTAGGACGCGGAGTCCGGACCCGTGCCGCCCGAGGAGTTGATGACGCCGGTGGACAGACCGAGGAAATGGTAGATCTGCCCCATCCAGGCGGCGTCGCGCCGCGCCAGATAGTCGTTGACGGTGACGACGTGGACGCCTTTGCCGGGGAGCGCATTGAGGTAGGCCGAGAGGGTCGCGACCAGGGTCTTGCCCTCGCCGGTGCGCATCTCGGCGATCTTGCCGTCGTTGAGCACCATGCCGCCGACCATCTGGACGTCGAAGTGGCGCAGGCCGAGCGTTCGCTTGGATGCCTCGCGCACGACCGCGAATGCCTCGGGGATCAAGCTGTCGAGATCGGCACCCGCGGCAAGTCGCTCGCGAAACTCAGTCGTCTTCGCGGCCAAGGCCTGATCGGAGAGTGGCTCGAGCTCGGGCTCGAGGGCGTTGATCCGTGCGACGGACTTGAGCAGTGTCTTGACGAGCCGGTCATTCCGGCTGCCGAAGACCTTCTTGAACAGATGCTTGACCATCGGATACGTTTGAGACCTGTCGGGAAAATCCCGGCATGATACCGGAATTCAACGACAACCGCAGGTGCCGTCGGAGGGGCGCCCGGGGTCGGGGTCTGCGATACGCGCCCGGGCAAACCACCGGCAGAGTCACGCCCCCGACCGCTAGAGCGGCACCCGAGCCCTAACCGGGTTGATCCTCGGACGCGCTGGCCAGAACGGGCGTAGGCTGTCGATCGATATATCGGAAAGGATCGACCGCCTTGCCGTCCTTGATCACCTCGAAATGGACATGCGGACCGGTCGCGGTCCCGGAGGATCCGACCGTCGCGATCTTCTGTCCCTGCCGAACCATCTGGCCCTCTTTGACCAGATTGTCCTGGTTGTGGGCATAGCGCGTAACCAGCCCGTTGACATGCCGGATGTCCACCGTGCGCCCGTATCCGCCCTTGCGACCGCTAAAGGTCACGACACCGTCGGCGACCGCCACGATCGCGGTACCGCGAGGACTGGCGAAGTCGACACCCTCGTGAAAGAGGCGCCTTTTCTTGATGGGATGCACCCGAAAACCGAATCTCGAGGTGACGTAACCGGCGCGAACCGGCCAACCGGAGGGCATCGCCTGCGCGGTGAGGTCCTTATCCATGATGACATCTTCGAGAACCTCGAGCTTGCGCTTGCGATCCTGCACCAGGCTGACCATGCCGCCGAGCTCGCTGGCGATCTCGCGGATCGTGAAGTCACGGGCAGGACCTTCCTCGGCACCGCCACGCGGCGGCGGATCCGTAAAATCGAACTCTTCGGGATTCAGTCCGGACATGTGCACCAGACGCTCGCCGAGCGCGTTGAGCCTGAGCAGCTCGGCTTGCATCTCCCCGACACGCGAGGCGATCACGTCGAGATCTTCGTTGTCAGCTGGGACGGACGAGGGGGTGAGACTTGCGGGCGAGGAGCGGGGAACGAGGGACGGCTGAGCGCGACTGTCGACAATTGGCGTCATGTTTTGGTAGTGCCCGATCCAGAATCCTAATCCTCCACCGGCCAAGGTAAACAAGATAACGGCCAAGAGCGCTATAACGGCCTGTCCGCGAGCGGTTTTTCGTCGATCGAGGTGGTGCATCGTTTTTACTCTACTGTGGTCTCTAATCTGATGAGCGCTGGGCATATGATTCGATTGTCGCCACAATCGTGCCTCAGGTCGATTCGTTTTTCGCCGCAAGCAAACATCGAGACGCCGTTTGCCCAGGCCTTGCGCATGTCGAGGTAGACCTCCGATGCTTCGTCCGGGACTGGCCCACGTCCGTGAGCTGCTTCAGTCCAACCGATTGATTCGCCGTCATCTTGAGCACCGCGACCGAGAGCTGGCGCTGCTCGGCATGGTCTTGAGCCGGTTGCCCGATCCGCTGCGTGCGCATTGTGGCGACGCCGTGCTTGCCGATGGTGTCCTGACGCTTTTTCTGGATTCGCCGGCCTGGGTCACCCGCGCACGCTTCCTGATCGAGGAGCTGACCCGAGCCCTCGAGCGCGAAGGCGTCGCAAAGGTGATCACGCAGGTCCGCGTCCGCGCACAGGACGACGGGGCGGATGCCCTCGGGGTGAAACCGCGGGGGGCGGTCGAGGGGCAACCGATCGGCGGCAACCGACTGACCGATCGGACGCGTGCGCATCTGCTCGGCGCGGCGGATGGGATGTCGGATCCGGTGCTGGCCGAGATCTTTCGACGTTTCGCAAAAAACCATACCCCGCCCGCCATGACGACGGTCGGGGCTGGGGAGGATGAATCGCCGGGATCGCGCGGGGCAAGGAAGACGCCCGCTCCGAAGTCGGCCTAGGCCAACGCCACCGGGTGTGCATAGCAGATCGGGGACTCGGCGGAGTCTTCGAACACCACCTCTTCCCACGCACTGACGTCGGCCACCAACGCCCGCAACAGGTTGTTGTTGAGCGCGTGCCCTGACTTGTGGGCCTGGAAGGATCCGATCAGGGTGTGCCCCAAAAGATAGAGGTCGCCGATCGCATCCAGGATCTTGTGCTTCACGAACTCGTCTTCGTAACGTAAACCTTCCTCGTTGAGGACACGGTATTCGTCGACCACCACGGCGTTGTCGAGACTGCCTCCGAGCGCCAGATTCTGCGATCGCAAGGCCTCGATCTCGCGCAGGAAACCGAAGGTGCGTGCCCGGCTGACCTCTTTGACGAACGAGGAGGTCGAGAAGTCGACGATCGCCCGATTGGAGCGCACGTGGAATGCCGGATGGTCGAAGTCGATCGAGAACTCCACCTTGAATCCGTTGTAAGGAGTGAAACGCGCATATTTGTCGCCGTCGCGCACCTCGACCGGCCGTTTGATCCGGATGAAGCGCTTGGCACGATTCTGCTCTTCCACCCCGGCCGACTGCACCAGGAACACGAAAGGCCCGGCACTGCCGTCCATGATCGGCACCTCCGCGGCGCCGACGTCCACGTAGGCATTGTCGATCCCGAGTCCGGCAAAGGCGGACAGGATGTGCTCGACCGTCGAGACGCGGACATCGCCCTTCACCAAGGTCGTGGACAGGCGGGTATCCCCGACATTGAACGGGGTCGCCTTGATCTCGATAGGCACGTCCAAGTCCACCCGACGGAAGATAATCCCCGTATCGGGAGCCGCGGGCCGCAAGGTCAACGGGATCTTCTCGCCGGTGTGCAGGCCGACACCGGTCGCCCGGATCACATTCTTCAAGGTACGCTGCTTGAGCATCGGTCGAGTTCTCCCATCGCAAGCCATGGCGGCTATCGGCATCCGTTGCCGGCTGATCGACGACCGAGCGTGGCCCGGCAAATCCATGCCGGAGCCACGATCGTTTTCCATTCGTCATGTTGTTTTGCGGCTCGCATGCGAGCCACCTGCCGACAAGCTTAGGGTTTTCCCCGACGTTTATCAAGATCAACAACGAACCATTTTGAAGACGACTGTTTTAGAAGAACTATTCGATACAGGGAAACCCCTGATCAATCGGCTTGGCGGCGCAGGAACGCCGGGATATCGAGATAGTCGAGATCGCTCTCGACCACCGCTTCCGCCACCGCCGTGGCGCCGCCGCGGCGATAGATGGCGGGACGTCCCAGGTCATTGTAGTTGGGCGCGCTCTCGTTGCTGCCCGCGCTGCTGACCAGGTGCATCGCCGCCGCCTCGTGGGCGCCTTGGCGTTTGAGCATGACGCGACGCTCGCCCAGCCCGGTCGCCACGACGGTGACCCGCAGCTCGTCGTCCAGCGCCGGATCGATGACGGTGCCCACTACGACCGTCGCATCGTCGTCGGCGAAATCACGCACCGTGTTGCCGACCTCGTCGAACTCGCCGATGGTCAGGCTCAGTCCGGCGGTGATATTGACCAGGATGCCCTTGGCACCGGCAAGGTCGATATCCTCCAGGAGCGGACTGCGGATGGCGGCCTCGGCCGCCTCGCGGGCACGATGTTCGCCGCGCGCGGCACCCGTACCCATCATGGCCACGCCCATCTCGGACATGACGGTCTTCACGTCGGCGAAGTCGACGTTGATCAAGCCCGGACGGGTGATCAGCTCGGCGATGCCTTGGGTGGCATGCAAGAGCACGTCGTTGGCGGCGCTGAAGGCACCGAGCAGGCTCATCTCCTTGCCGAGGACGGCCAGGAGCTTTTCGTTGGGGATGGTGATCAAGGAGTCGACATGCTTGGCCAGCTCGGCAATCCCCTCCTCGGCGATGCGGCGACGCTTGGTCCCCTCGAACGGGAAAGGCTTGGTCACGACCGCAACCGTGAGGATCCCGAGCTCCTTGGCAACCTGCGCCACCACCGGCGCGGCACCGGTACCGGTCCCGCCGCCCATGCCGGCGGTAATGAACACCATGTCTGCGCCTTCCAGTGCCTCTTGGATGCGATCACGGTCCTCCATCGCGGAGTTGCGACCGACCTCGGGGTCTGCACCCGCGCCCAACCCCTTGGTGATGCCGGCGCCGAGCTGAAGGATGGTCTTCACCTGCGAGCTCTTCAGCGCCTGGGCGTCGGTGTTGGCGCAAATGAAGTCGACCCCTTCGATGGTCGCGGCGACCATGTGGTTGACGGCGTTCCCGCCGCCGCCCCCGACGCCGACGACCTTGATGACGGCGTTCTGACTGTGGGTATCCATGAGCTCAAACATGCTGTTGTCTCCTCTCGAATTCGTTTGTTGCACGACCTATGAAACCTCGTACGTGCGCGCCTCTGCGCGAACGCCCCCCCGACACCACCGCGACGCGAGACGCGTCGCGGCCCGAGACCGCAGGCCGCGGCCCCCCGACCGACGGGGCTTGACGCAACACCCCGTCCCGAACCCGCCTTCAACGGGGTTAAAGCCTCCGTGGAAGGCATCCGACCGACTCACACCGCATCGGCCGGAATCCGCACGCCGTTCGGCAACGCCCGAGCACCAAGCAACCATCGCGGGGCGAAGCCGATGCGGCTTCATCAAAAATTGCCCTGGAACCAGCTGCGCATCCGCGACCAAGCCCCCCGCAAACCGGCGGAATCCCCGATCTCCGGACGCCGCGAGAAACGGTGTTGACGCGCGTACATCAGCAGGCCCACCCCGGTCGAATAGATCGGATTGTTCACCACCTCGTCCATCCCGATCACGTACTGCGGCACACCCAGACGCACCGGCATGTGAAAGACCTCCTCGGCCAGCTCGATCAGACCGTCCATCTTCGAGCTACCGCCGGTCAACACCACGCCGCCCGCGACCAGGTCCTCGAAACCGCTGCGGCGCAGCTCGTTGTGGAGTAGGGTCAGCAGCTCTTCGTAGCGCGGCTCGACCACCTCGGCCAGGGTCTGGCGCGACAGCCTGCGCGGCGGGCGATCGCCGATGCTCGGCACCTCGATGGACTCGCTGTTGGCCGCCAGCTGCGCTAGGGCGCAGGCATGCTTGACCTTGATCAGCTCGGCATGCTGCGTCGGCGTACGCAGCGCGACCGCGATGTCGTTGGTCACCTGATCGCCAGCGATCGGGATGACCGCGGTGTGGCGAATCGCCCCGTCGGTGAAGACGGCGAGATCCGTCGTGCCGCCGCCGATGTCGACGACACAGACGCCGAGCTCCTTCTCGTCGTCGCCGAGCACCGAGTAGCTCGAGCTGAGCTGCGCGAGCACCAGATCGTCGACCTCGAGCCCGCAGCGCCGGATGCACTTGATGATGTTCTGGGCGGCGCTGACCGCGCCCGTGACCATGTGCACGCGGGCTTCGAGGCGGACGCCGCACATCCCGATCGGCTCGCGGATGCCCTCCTGGTCGTCGATGATGAATTCCTGCGGCAGGATGTGCAGGATCTTCTGATCGGCCGGAATCGCCACGGCGCGTGCCGCATCGATGACCCGATCGACATCGGCCTGGGTGACCTCGACCTCCTTGATGGCGGTGATGCCGTGCGAGTTGAGGCTGCGCACATGGCTGCCGGCGATCCCGGCATGCACCGAGTGAATCTCGCAGCCGGCCATCAGCTCGGCCTCCTCGACCGCGCGCTGAATCGACTGGACGGTCGACTCGATGTCGACGACCACGCCCTTCTTCAGACCCCGCGAGGGGTGTGTGCCGATACCGATGATCTCGATCTGGTTGTCGTCCTTGAGCTCGCCGACCAGCGCGGCGACCTTCGAGGTCCCGATATCCAGGCCCACCAATAGATTCTTGTCGTTACGTCTCGACATCCGGTCTTATCCTCGTTTGCCGAATCGCGTGGGGCGATCCGTTGTCGCGCGAGCCTGCGGCTCGGCGTTCGCTGCCCATTTCACGGCGAAACCGTTGCTGTAGCGCAGGTCCACCACCAGCGGCTGACCGGCCGCCTCCAATTGCGTCGCGCTAGCGATATAGCGCGCAAGCCGTTGATCGACGCCTTCCGTGCCGAGATACAACTCGACCCCCATGACCAGCTCGACACGCCAAGCCCCGCGCGGGTCGACCGAAAGGGTCTGGATTAGATGACCGATCAACATCAGATCATCGCGCCACTGCGCGTAGCGCTTCACGACCTCGGGCGCACGTCGATCCTCGCCTTCGAGCAGCGGCAGACCCGCCGGGACCGTGCCGGTGCCGGGCCGAAAGACAATGCCCTCGGCGGTCACCAGACCATCGCGATTCCAGCGCGCGATCGGTCGGTGCTCCTCGACCTCGACCTGCAGCCGGTCAGGCCAGACCCGTCGCACGGTGGCGCGACCGACCCAGGCCAGATCCTCCGCGGCCTGTTTCAGATCCTTCAGATCCGCCGTCAGGATGCCGCCGCGCAACCGCTCGCTGATGGTCTCCTGCAACAGCCGCGACGAATGGTGATGCAGCTCGCCCTCCACCTCGATGATGCGCACCGGCAGCAGCTGCGGCTCCCAGTGACCGAGCAGCCAGACCCCGCTCGCCATCGCCGAGATCAAAAGGACCCCGACCAGAGCGAGCCAAGGCCCGGAGCGGCGCTCACGCACCTCCACGACCGGGGGGACGATGCGTGCCGGGTCAGCCACGGTCGAGACTCGTCTCCAGGATCCGCACAACCAGGGTGTCGAAGTCCAGCCCCGCCACCCGCGCGGCCATCGGCACCAGGCT
>NZ_DATITZ010000161.1:0-6325 GCF_035467215.1 Thiocapsa sp.
CGATTGCCAGGTTCCAGCGCGCATAAGATCTCTTCTGCTCGGGCAGACGCTCAATGGTCTCCTCGGTGACGACCCTGCCATCGGCGGTCGGAGGGCGGAACCGCAAAACGGCGGCGTGGGGCGCGCGGTCTTGAGTAGGCCGGGCACTCGCTCAACGATTGCGCAGACAATAATCCCCGCTGCTCGACCAGCCCGACGGGCACCCGGCGCCGATCTTCGGCACCGCCGGTCGCGCCTGCGTGCCCGCCAGACAGTAGGCACCGCTCGTTGAATAGCCGCTCGGGCAGGATCCGCGTTTCTCCAACGCCGCACGTGCCTTTGGGCCGGGTTTGCAATAGGCGCCGCTGGTGCTGTACCCGCTCGGACAATTGCCCGACTTGGCGATCGGCTGAACCGGCAGCGTCGATTCTGCCGACGCGGCGAGCAGGATCAGCGCCGCGCCGAGGCGCGTATCTGAGGGTCGCGATGAAGGATATGGATGCACTCCTGTGTCGTCGTGTCGAAACGCCGGACAATGCCGCCGAGATTCGACCAGCGGGCGCTCGGTGCGAAAAAGCGCTTCCAACGCCTCCTGCCCCAGCGTGTCGTGCAGACCGTCCGAGCAGATCAGAAAGGTCCTTTCCTGCGTCCAGTCGCCCGGCCGCCAATGGATCAAGAAGCCTCGACGGCCTCGGCGGCGGTGAGCGTATGCTCCAGATAAGGGCTCGACCCCTTATCGGGCCCCTTATCGCTCTTGTGTCTCGGACAGTTCGCCTCATAATTTGACGATCGAAAGGTTCTATAAATGAGGCGCTCCATGTCTGCTTCCGCCGAGCTGCTTTCCGAGGTCATCACGGACCAAGGGCTGATTGCGACGGATCGCCTGGCCGAAGTGCTGCACATCACCAAGACCGAGCTGGCCAAGGCGACCGGATTATCCCGTGACGCGGTCTCCAAGCGTGATCGGCGCGAGGCACGCCAGACCCAGACGCGGCTGCGCGACACCGTGGAGATCATCAATCGGGTCACGAGTTGGACCGGCTCACCCGGACGCGCGTTCGCTTGGTTTCGTTCTCAGCCGCTTCCGTCGTTCGGAGACAGAACCGCCGAGGATCTGGTCAAGGATGGCCGCGCACAGGCCGTCAAGGATTATCTGTCGCGAATCGCGGAAGGCGGCTACGCGTGACGGATGCGCCGCCGACGCATCCCTTCGTCGGTTTGGTCTATCGCGCCCACAATCCCCGCTGGGCCTTCGCGCCGACCTCCGGCGACGGAGCCGCACGCCATGGCGGTCGCTTCAACCCGCGAGGCACCCCGGCTCTCTATACCTCGCTCGACCCCAAGACCGCGTGGATGGAGGCTCAGCAGGGACTGCCGTTCAAGGCGCAGCCGATGACTCTGGTCGGCTATCGCGTGCGCTGCGAGCGGATCATCGACCTCACCGATCCGGCTGTACTCGCCGCCTGCGGAGTCGAGGACGCCACACTTGCCTGTGCTTGGGAGGACCTGGTTTCGCCTGACCGAACGCCGCCGAGCTGGTCGCTCGCCGAGACATTGATCGCCGTCGGCTGCCATGGCGCGCTCGTACCCAGCTTCGCACCCGGCACGACGCCGGCTGAACGCAACCTCGTTCTCTGGCTCTGGTCCGACGCTCCGCCCTGCCAGGCACGGGTCATCGATGATTTCGGACGCTTGCCGAAGGACGATGCCTCCTGGGTCTGAACCTTCAAGACTTCATTTTCCCGGCATCCTGAATCCAGCGCTCCTTCCCACGGCGGCCTTATTGTAGCGATAAGGACCCTGACCACTTATGCCGGACCCCTTATCCGCAGGGCGTTCATTCTGGCCGCGGTCGCCATCAATGCCCGTCACGAGCGGGAAGGTCTCGACACAATTTCTTTCCGCGATCGCGTCGCAGCCGAGAATGCGGGCGCCCCAGATGTCCCGATACGGGGTGCCATAGAGACACACCCATTGATCCGCAGTTCGTTCGTTGACCCAGTCCAGCAACGGCTCGAAGACATGCGCCTCCCACAGCGCGGCACGCGAGGGATAACAAGCACCGTCCTGGCACCACTCGCAACGATAGAGACCATCGGGTGTACGCACCTCGCCGAGGTCGAAGTCGCCGATGATGTCCCAGTAGACGCCGCGCTCATCGTGAATCATGAGCTCGGCAGTTCCCGACCGTTGACGGATCTGGAAACTCAACTGTGGCGCCAGCCCTACGAAACGCAGCTCAAAGCCGTTCTTGCGGGACTCTACGATCCAGGGCGGATACCGGAATCGCCGGGCGTGCTCGCGGATCCAGGCGTCGTAAGTACGGCGGACGAAATTCTTAGGCATTTTGCAGTGTACTCGATTCGGATAGAGCGAAGGATCAACCGCACGCCGTTCCAATCCAGGTGGCGGTGGAGGCGGTCACATGGGCAGCTGCCATCCATCATTTGGCGTTCGTTGGTTTTCATTCGGACGTGTCGGCTCGCGACAGCTTTGCGACCCCCCCATCCTCAGCTCAACGATTCCGCAGGCAATAATCCCCGCTGCTTGACCAGCCCGACGGGCACGCGGCGCCGATCTTCGGCACTGCCGGTCGCGCCTGCGTGCCCGCCAGACAGTAGGCACCGCTCGTTGAATAGCCGCTCGGGCAGGATCCGCGTTTCTCCAACGCCGCACGTGCCTTTGCGCCGGGTTTGCAATAGGCGCCGCTGGTGCTGTACCCGCTCGGACAATTGCCCGACTTGGCGATCGGCTGAACCGGCAGCGCCGAATCTGCCGAAGCGGCGAGCGGGATCAGAACCGCACCGACGAGCGCACATATGATGGTCGCGATGAAGGACATGGATGCACTCCTGTTTTTGCCGTGTCGAAAAGTCGGACGATGCCCTGAATATGCGACATGACCTGTCGTAAAATCCCGGATCATCTCCGGCATCAAACTCTTCAGGTGCTCGTGAGGCCCGTCCCGCAATGAAACGCAGAACCTTCATCCACGCGTTGGGCGCCGCCGGCGCGCTGGGGCCGTTCGGCCGATGGACCCTTGCCGAGGCCGTCGGTCGTGTCGCGACGGTCCAACCGCTGACCCCGGTCTTCGACCGCCTGCCGAGCCTCCTCGCGGCGGCAGCTCGGGCGCAACCGTCCCCCGATCTCGCCCCGTTGCTTCCCGACGGCACCGATCCAAGCCTCGCCGCGCGCGAGCTTCTCGAGGACTGGGACACGCACCTTCACCCCTTGGTGATCGCCCTTGGACCCGCGGCGGAACGCATCCTGGATCGCCTTCCCGAGCGGATCGCCATCCCCGCGGATTGCGCTCTGTACCGCACCGGATCGACGCAAGGTCATCAAGCGGCCGAAGCGCTGGCGCTGCGCCTGGACAGATGCGCCAGCGCCCTGCTGCTGATCGACCCCTCGGATGATCGGGCGCGACGCGATGCCCCGATCTGGACCCGACACCTGGCCGCATCCGAGGTCTATCTGCGCGGGGCGGTCGTCCTCGACACGCCGGCCGAGGGTCTCGATCCGGATTGGCGCGCCACCCTAGACGGCCCGGTCATCGAGCTGGGCAGCGCGTGCGGCGATCTGGATACGGCGGCGCTCATCGAGACAATGCTGCCCGGTCTGCCCTTCTTTCAACCGGCGATGATCTGTTACGACCCGGTCGATGTGCGCACCATCCTCGCCTCGGGACCGCGCGCTCGGGCCACGGCGGTGCGCTGGACCCGACCCGAGGAGTGCACGGCGGCCATCGCCGACGCCTGCGCCGACCTGGTGTCGGCACGCAGCCAAGGCGCCCTGGGCTGGCTCCACACCGACCTGCAGTTCACGATCGACGAGTGGGATGTCCTGAACACCCTGCTGACCGACCGGCTTCCTCCGAACGCGGATCTGCTGCTGATTCCCTTTCCGGACCCGACGCGAGGCCACGGCGAGCGTGTGCTCAGCTTGACGGTGGTGGGGGATTAGGTGAAACCGCGGCCGGCACGACATGCGCCTCGGCTGTGCAACCGGCGCTCGACGGTGACCTTCCACCGGACAGCACCTAGAGGTCGGCAGCGATGCCGGTGTTGGCTTCGGTGCAGGTTTTGGTTGACGCCTTGGCTCGTAGTCATATCATCAGCGATATGAAACCTATGCGCGTCGTGTTGGATACCAATGTCCTGGTCGCGGCCTCACGCAGTCGCAAGGGTGCCTCGTTCACACTGTTGCATGCCTTGCGCGAGCGGCGCTATGTAGCCCTCGGCTCAGTGCCACTGCTGCTGGAATACGAAGCCGTGCTCAAACGGCCCGAGCATTTGTCGGTCGGCCAGCGTACCGAGGCGATGACCGACGCCTTTCTGGATGCCTTGTGCCTGCTCATGGAGCCGGTGCACCTACATTTCCTGTGGCGTCCGCAAACCCGTGATCCAGCCGACGAGATGGTGCTCGAGACTGCCTTGAACGGTCGAGCCGACGCCCTGATCACTTTGAATACAGCCGATTTCGGCGTGGCGGAACGCTTCCGGCTGACGGTTCTGACACCGGGCGCCTTTCTCCGCCGCCTTGAGGAACACTCCTAATGGCCAACTATGCACTGAGATTGCCTGAATCACTGTTCGCCTATGCCCGTCAGGTGGCGGAGGAAGAACAGGTGTCGATGAACCAGTTCTTCGTCACCGCGATTGCCGAAAAGGTGTCCGCGCTCAAGACCGAGACCTATTTTCGCGAGCGGCAAGCCAGGGGCGATCTCGCCGCCTTCGATGTCTGGCTCGCGGCCAGTCCCGATGTCCCGCCCGAGGCCGGGGACAGGATGGACGATTGAGAGGCGGTCACGACTCCCGTCCGGCGACTCGACGAGCAGACCATCATGTTCGGTCACCGGGGCCTTGTTCCTCCGACAGGCCGGAAACCACGCCGCCGATCGTCACGAAGCGACACCACCCCGGGATCGACGACTTGCAGTCGTCTTCTTCAACCGCCCCGACAGCGAGCAAGGTTGATCCCCACGCGCCAATCCCGAAGACCACCCTCGACGCGCGTTGACCGGACCCATCAACGCCGCCCAGCGCACCGTCAAGCGGTTCCGGTGTTCGCCATTCGCCCCAAAATCAGCGACACATTGTCCGGCGCGCCCGCCGCCAACACCGCATCGAGAAAAACCGCCGCCTGCGCCTTCAGCGGGCGCTCGGTGCGAAACAGCGCTTCCAACGTCTCCTGCCCCAGCGTGTCGTGCAGACCGTCCGTGCAGATCAGAAAGGTCTCGTCCGGCGTCCAATCGCCTAGCTGCCAATGGATCGCAAAGTCATCCTCGGCCTCGTCGGCGCCGAGCATATGCTCCAGATCGTGATACAGCTGACCCACGTACTGGTCGGCGGCGATCTCCCCGCGCTCGACCATGGACTGAAAATAGGTGTGATCCCGCGACAACTGCTGCCAGCGACCGGCTCGGTCGATGCGATACACCCGCGAATCCCCGACGTTGAGCACGCTGAACCGCCCCGCGCGCCATTGCAGCAGGGCCAAGGTGCACGCCGAACCGCGGGTGCGCCGATCCCCGGCGAGCGCCCGACACAACGCGGGATGGACGTGCCGGCGAATCAGCCGCGGGCCGATCCAGCCGTCTTGCAGCAAATCGTCATGCTGCGGGCCGATGTCGCACAGGGCCTCGAGCACGGTGCGACTTGCCCGCTGCGGGTAGGGGCTGATCGCGACGCCGTCGGCGACCGCGCAGAGTCCGTCCCGGCTCTCGGAGACAACCGAGCGCGTGCGAAGATCGGGAGATTGACTCACAGCACCCGCGACCAAGAGCGCATCTTGCTGATCGCGGGCGAGCAGGCCACGGTGTTGCGCAAACGCGAGCTCGATACCGTGACTCAACTGCGGATCTCCGTTGGGCCGCAACTAGAAGGCGACTTTTCAAGCGGGGTCACGCGCGCGATCGACCGCGATGACGCGGCAGCAACAATCCGCAGACCCATCGTCACGGCAGGATCCTTTCATCCCAGGCCCGATTCCCGTCATCCGGAATATGCGTCAGCGCCCAGGTCGCGAAATTGAACGACGTACCGGCGAAGGTCTGCGCCGCCGCGGGATAAAGATAGGCCGTCACCGCATCGTGGAAAGCGCTCAGCTCGGCATAGTTTCGCCAATCCCGATACCCCGGCGAGCGCTGGTCGAACATCGCTTGAACGACACAACGTCGCAGGGTCGGGTGCATCATCCCGTAGAACGCGTTCCAGCGGTCCTGAGACCTGAGCCACTGCCACTCCCAAGCCACCGCCAGCGCCTCCTCGTGCAAACGGTCGAAGGATCCGCCGACCAAGCGCCGAGAGAAGTCGCAAACGTAATGGAACCGTTCGTGCTGATAGAC
>NZ_DATITZ010000162.1:0-17434 GCF_035467215.1 Thiocapsa sp.
CGATCTCGGCCTGTTTGTCGGCCAGCGCGGCCACCAAAGCCTTCGCCCGCGCATCCCACTTGCGCGCCTCCGGACCATAGCCCTCCGGCCGGTCGCCGCGTCCATGGATCTCGTCGCCGAGTCGCTCCTGTGCAGCGGCCAGCTCGGTGCGCAGCACCGTGATCTCCGGGGTATACTCGGCCGCGATTCGATCACGGCGTTGCCGCTCGGCATCGAGCGAGCGATTCAGACGCTCGACCTCCTCCTCCAGGGGAGCGATCAGCCCACCGTAGCGCGCATCGATCTCTCCGGCACGCGCGGCGACCTGCGCCTGTAAGGCCGCATCGCGTTGGGCGTAATACTGCTCGACCAGGCGCTGGTGGTAACTTTCGATATCGTCGGCGCGGATCAGCTTGGCCAGAAAGGGCGCGGTCACATAGAGCGAGACCGCCACGATCAGCACCCGCATCAGCAGACCGAAGAACCAGCGTGCACCCGCACCGCGCTGCTCCGGCCGAGCGCCACGAAGGGCGCTCCCGGATGCAACCCGAGCGCGGGTCGGGCGCTCTGACATGATCAGAGAGGCGTCGACGATCCAGATGATCGCGAACATGAGCATGAACATGAAGAGACCGGCGACCGGCCGCAGCCAGGTCGCGGCCTGCGGGACGATCGAGGCCCCGACGAAACCCCAGACGATGCCTTCGATGCTGGCCATCATCAGGATGACGACCCAAGCGAAGCCGAGCCAAACCGCAACGGCCGGCGTGACGAGGCTGTCGCCGTAAGGACGCAGCCGCAGCGTATTCAACGATGGGACCTTGAAGAAGCGCCGAGATCGCCGCCCGAGATCCATGTTCCTACCCTCCCTTGACGCGTGCGAGCACCGCAATCAGGACAGGATAAACCATCGGTGGCCGCCGACCGATACGATGTGTGAATGCGAGAGATCCCCGGATAGGCGGGACGATACGCTTAGTGTAGCGGTGCAGAGATTCCGAAACCGTCGCAGATCATCTGCGTTGTCGGTCTCGACACATCTGTCGTGCTGTACGAGCCAGCGGCGGCAGGTAAAGCAAGCATGCCCGACACAGTTCTCGTGAGCGGAGCCGTCCCTCTTCCTGAGAACCCGATTCCGATCATGTGCAGCGGCTCTGAAAGCTGCTGAAATAGGCGAAAGCCACAGCGTCTCGGCGAATCGTCTTTCGACCCGAATGACGATCGAATCTTCACCGCCGAACGCCTCCGCGTTGAGAATCATTTGCACTTAGAGCCAAGCTGGACTAGCATTTCCATCAGACAGGATGCCTGCCGGTCGAGCCATCGCAGCGCCCCGCGATACGCTCATCCAGCCGATCCATCCAGACGTTCAACGCCCCTCGCGAGCGCCGTGCCGCCCTTGAATCTCGGCGACACCTCCGGATCCCGGGGTCCTCAAGAATTGGAGAATCGACGATGTTCGGTCAACACGGCCTCACAAACCCCGTCAGCCATGAGTCCCTCATGATGGGCATCCCACCGGTGAAGGGATTTCCGCTCATGATGGCCGATGAAGGCGCCCGCGTGAGAATCGTCGCACTGCATGGCGGCAAAGGATTGACGACGCGCCTGACGGAGCTGGGTCTGAATGTCGGATCCGAGCTCGCCGTCGTGCAACGCCAAGGCGGCGGTTTACTGATTGCCCGGGGCGAGGCGCGCATTGCGCTCGGCGGCGGCATGGCGGCCAAGATCCAGGTCGTGCCCCTCGCCTGACGGCGCAATCCCGAGCGCTCGGCCGACGACCGAGATCCGGCCCGGACGGAAGGGAAACCGACCTTATTCGCTTTTCACGCAATGCAGCATCACTCATGACCACACTCAGAGACATGAAGTCCGGTGATCACGGCCGCGTCAAGGGGTTTGACGCCGGCGCACCGGCCTATCGCCGCAAGCTCCTCTCGATGGGGTTGACGCCCGGGGCGGAAATCCAGGTGATCCGGGTCGCACCGCTCGGCGATCCGGTGGAGATTCGCGTGCGCGGCTGCTCGATCAGTTTGCGTAAGGACGAGGCGGCCGCCGTGCTGGTCGAGGACCTGTCATGAGTAACCTCCCGAACGGAACCGGCAGCGAAGCCGGGAAGCACACCATGAACAAACCCTTGACCATCGGCGTGGTCGGCAATCCGAACTGCGGCAAGACGACCCTCTTCAACGCCTTGACCGGCTCGCGTCAACGCGTCGGCAACTGGCCGGGTGTGACCGTGGAGCGCAAGATCGGGCGTTATCGCTTCGAGGGATCCATCGTCCACCTCGTGGACTTGCCCGGCACCTATTCGCTAGACGTCTCGGATCACGATCTGTCGCTCGACGAGCGTATTGCACGCGACTTCATCCACGATCGCGAAGCGGATCTCATCCTCAACATCCTCGATGCGACCAACCTCGAACGCAATCTTTATCTCACCACTCAACTGATCGAGATGGGCCGCCCCTTGGTCGTGGCGCTGAACATGATGGACGTGGCCCGCGAGCGGGGCATGAAGATCGACGTCACAGCCCTCGCCAAGCGTCTGGGCTGTCCGGTCGTGCCCATCTCGGCCGCCACCGGCTCCGGCATCGCGGATCTCAAGCGCGTTCTGCTGGAGAGCCAGGCGACCCATCCGATCCCGCGGATCGAGATCCCCTACCAGCCGCTGCTCGAGAAGGCGATCGCCGCACTCTTGCCGCGTGTCGCGCCGATCGCGCGCGAGAACGGCGACTCGCCGCGCTGGCTTGCCGCCCGTCTGCTCGAGGGCGACGATCTGGCGCAGCGCCTGGTCGGCGACCGGGTATCATCGGACGAGGTCCGCGCGCTGCTCGGCGATCAGGCCGACGATCTCGACATCCTGATCGCGGATGCCCGTTACAGCTTCGCGCACGCGATGACCCAGGCATCCGTGACGCAGGTCGGCGCGGTCTCGCGCAACCTCTCCGACCGCATCGATCGGGTCATGCTCAACCGACTGCTCGGCATCCCGATCTTCCTGGTCGTGATGTATCTGATGTTCATGTTCACCATCAACATCGGCGGGGCCTTCATCGACGTCTTCGACCAGACCGCGGGCACCCTCTTCGTGGACGGTACGGCCCATGTCCTGGCCGGCCTGGGTGCGCCCGCGTGGCTCGTCCTGCTGCTGGCCGACGGCATCGGCGGCGGCATCCAGGTGGTGGCGACCTTCATCCCTACCATCGCCTTCCTTTATGTCTTCATGTCGATCCTGGAGGACTCGGGATACATGGCCCGAGCCGCATTCGTCATGGATCGCTTCATGCGCGCCATCGGCCTGCCGGGTAAATCCTTCGTACCGCTCCTGGTCGGATTCGGCTGCAACGTTCCGGCGATCATGGCCGCGCGGACCTTGGAGAACCAACGCGACCGGACGCTGACGGTCCTGATGGCGCCATTCATGTCCTGCGGCGCGCGGCTGCCGGTCTATGTGCTCTTTGCTGCGGCCTTCTTCCCGGTCGGCGGTCAGAACATCGTCTTCGGGCTCTATCTCATCGGCATCGCGGTCGCGGTGCTGACCGGCTTCGTCATGAAGAACACCCTGCTCAAGGGCGACGCCACGCCCTTTATCATGGAGTTGCCGCCCTATCACCTGCCGACCCTGAAGGGTGTGGCCTTGCGCACGCTCGACCGCACCGGCGGCTTCGTCGTCCGGGCGGGTCAGGTCATCGTCCCCATGGTGCTGGTGCTCAACGTCATGAACAGCGTCGGCACGGACGGCTCCTTCGGCAACGAGAACAGCGACAAGTCCGTCCTCGCCGAGGTCGGTCGCACGCTTTCGCCCGCCTTCGCGCCGATGGGTCTGGACGCGGACAACTGGCCGGCCACCGTCGGTATCTTCACCGGCATCCTGGCCAAGGAGGCCGTGGTCGGTACCCTGGATGCGACCTACTCGGCACTCGCAATCGCGGATGCCGGCGAGACCGAAGAGGAAACGCCCTTCGACCTGAAGGCCGGTCTGCTCGGCGCCCTGGCGACGATTCCCGCGAACCTCGCCGACGCGCTCGGCAGTTGGGAGGATCCGATCGGCTTGAATGTGGGCGACCTGACCGACACGGCCGCCGTGGCCGAGTCTCAAGCGATCACCACGGGCACCTTCGGGGCCATGGCCTCGCGCTTCGACGGGGCCGCCGGAGCCTTCGCTTATCTGCTCTTTATCCTGCTCTACGCACCCTGCGTCGCGGCGATTGCGGCCATCTATCGCGAGACCTCGCCGGGCTGGGCGGTCTTTGCGGTGCTCTGGACGACCGGGCTTGGCTACATCGTCGCCACCGTCTTTTATCAGAGCGCCATCTTCGCGCGCGACCCGACCAGCTCGGCGGCCTGGATCGCCGGCATGCTGGCCCTCTTCGCTGCGGTGGTCATCGGGATGCGGATCAGCGCGGAGCGCGGAGGTCCGCGGCCGACCGGGCTGGTCCGCGAAGGGGCCTAACGGCCGGTTCGGATCGACGCACTCGACCCCACATCACCAAGGAGACGCAGCATGATCCTCTCGGAGCTGACCGGTTATCTCGCGCAGCACCGCCGGGTCGGCTTGATGGACTTGGCCTATCGCTTCGAATCCAGCCCGGATGCCTTGCGCGGCATGCTGACCATCCTGGAGCGCAAGGGGCGGGTCCGTCGGATCACGGGTTCGGCCGGATGCAGCTCGGGTTGCAGCAAATGCGACCCGGCGACGGTCGAGACCTATGAGTGGATCGGCGAGGGGTCTCGGGAGGGTGCCTGAGGGGTTGTGAGGGATTCCCAGCGATCAGCGATCAGCTATCAGGCCGGGGGGTTGTGACGAGCCGAGCGAGGCACAGCCAAGCATTTTGTCGCATACACAACCGGGATCGACATTCTGGAAACCGCCCACCAGCCAACAGCTAACAGCTCGGCTTCGATCACAGACGAGATGCCTATGCACACACACGACATCAGCGACTGGGGTCATAGCCACGACTTCGCGACTGCCGACCAGGCCGATGCGGAGCGTCGGACGCGCTGGGTCGTGGGTCTCACCCTCGCGGCCATGTGCGTGGAGTTGGTCGCCGGCTGGATCACCGGCTCGATGGCCCTGCTGGCGGACGGCTGGCATATGGGCAGTCATGCCGCGGCGCTCGGTATCGCCGCCTATGCCTATGCCTTCGCACGGCAGCGCGGGGCGGATCGGCGCTTCACCTTCGGGACCGGCAAAGTGTCCTCGCTTGCAGGTTATACGAGCGCGCTGCTGCTGGCCGCCGGCGCCCTTTGGATGCTGGTCGAGTCACTGAGCCGCCTCGTCGACCCAGTCGAGATCCGCTACGAGGAGGCGATGATCGTCGCCGTCTTCGGCCTGGCCGTGAACCTGCTCAGCGCCTGGTTGTTGGGCCACTCCGGACACGAGCACCATCATCACGGGCATGATCATCCGCACGATCACGAGCGTGATCACGATCGCCTTCATGCGCACGACGATCATGCACACGACCATCATCACGGGCTCGCCGACATCCAGGATCACAACCTCAAGGCGGCCTATCTGCATGTCATCGCCGATGCCCTGACCTCCGTTCTGGCGCTGGTCGCATTGGCGATGGGTATGCTCTACGGCTGGGCCTTCATGGATCCATTGATGGGGATCGTCGGCGCCGCCTTGGTCGGCCGCTGGGCCTGGGGGCTCGCTCGGGAGAGCGCGCAGGTGCTGCTCGACGCGGGTGACAACGGCGCGATCGAGCAGGAGATCCGCCGGCGTATCGAGGCCGATGCCGACAACCAGGTCGCGGATCTACACGTCTGGCGGATCGCACCGGCAGGACGTGCGTGCATCCTGTCGCTGGTCACCCACCACCCGCGACCCGTCGAGCACTACCGCGGTCTGCTCTCGGGCATGACCGGCCTGCTCCACATCACCGTCGAGGTGAATCAGTGCAGAGAGCCGGCATGCGGGGCAGGACTCGCCCCGGAGCCGCGAACCGCATGACTCGACTCCCGCCGTAGGATGGGTAGAGCGCAGCGAAACCCATCATCCCCGCTCCAAGGTAGCGGTCGAGAACGTAGGACCGGTAGAGAGCGACACCATCCTCCCCCGCGTCGCCCCGGCCAAAGCTCACGTAGCTCACCCCGACCCGCGCACCGCCAACGGCAAATCAGGGGAGGCGCAGCGCGCCGTCGCGATCGTACGGCTGCTCCGGTGCCGGCGGCTTCGGCTGCGGGAGCTGCTTTAAGGTCACTGCGACATCCCGGCTGAAATCACCCAAGGTCTCGCTCATCGCCGCGATGAGAGCGCCCTCGTCCTTCGGCTCGGCCAGCGGGCGACGATAGTGCGTTTCCTCGACGCGTAGAACCTGATTCGTGCGGTGCTCGAGGACGATCCAGCGTGCACGCAGGACCGCGTATCCGTCGTAGGTCCCTTCGAAGGCGAGCACGTCGGCCGTGACCCGAAAGTCCAACGGATAGCGGACCTCGTTGGGAAAGGCGAAGACACTGGTCGTGCCCAACAAGGCAGACATGTTCTCGATCCAGACCCGCAGGAAATCGTCCTGGATGGTTCCGCCCCAACGATGGAACTCATCGATGGCCAAGCGATTGCCGGCATCGCGCTTCACGATCTGGGGTCGGTCGAGAAACTGAGGAAAGTTCACCGGACCAAGCCCGACGCCCAGCGCCGTGCTCGGCGGACCGCCCGAATCGGGCATCGCACGCATCGGCGTGAGGGTATAAAAGCTCGACGGCGGCGAGGTCGCACAGCCCGCCGTGACCAAGACGGCGACGGCAACCGCGGCGGCCAAACCGAATCCACGCACCTTCATCGACCTCCTCCTTTACCCCTCAGCAGGGCTTCCGGGTGACGCTCCAGATAGTCCGTCAGGACCCGCAGCGATCGCGCCGCACCCGAGACCTCGTTGAGCGAGCGTCGCAGCTCGACGGAGATGGGTGAGCCCTCCTCGATCATCTCGCGCACACCCCGCAAGGTCCCGGTGGTCTGACGCAGGGTCTCGGCAAGCTCGGGAGCAATGCCCGTGTTGAGCTGCTCGGCCAGCGCACGGATCTCGGCCAGCGATTTCTCAAGCTCCACGATACCCTGTTTGAGCGCCGCTGAGTTCACGATCTCGCTCGCTCCGGCGAGCGTGTCGGTCAGATCCTTTCCGATCCGATCGAACGGGAAGGCATCGAGCCGATCGAGGATCGCCGTGACCTTGTTGGTCAGGGCCTCGAGCGAGCCGGGGATCGTCGGCAGCACATCGTAATCACCCTCTCGTGCGAGGACTTCGGGCGCAACATCCGGGTAGAAATCCAGCTCGACATAGAGCTGGCCCGTGACGAGGCTGCCCGTCTTGAGCTGAGCCCGCAGACCCTTGGCGACCAATTGCCTGATCATGCCCGTCTCGTCGAGTGCGCCGCGGTCGCCGCGAACCGCGATCCGCTCGGGCTCGACCTCGATCAAGACCGGGATGTGAAACTGCAGATCCTCGACGCTGAGCTGAAGCTGGATATCGAGGACCTTCCCGATCGCGATGCCGCGCAGCATGACGGGCGCACCGACACTCAAACCGCGCACCGAGCCGTCGAAGAACAGAAGATAGCGCTCCTTGTGCAGGTAGGTCTTCTCATGGGCGTTGTCGCGGCTCGCATACAGCGGGAACACGTGATCCGTGCTCGGAGGCTCGCCCGGCGCATCGATGGTATCCGGGGTATCGAAGGCCACCCCGCCGATCAAGACCGACATGAGCGATTCGGTATCCACCTTCACGCCGGCCGCAGTCAAAGAGAAATCGATCCCGCTCGCGTTCCAGAACCGGGTGCTCGTCGAGACCAACCGATCATGCGGCGCGAAGACAAAGACGTCGATGCCGACCGCCTCCCCGTCGTCGTCCAGCGAGAAACCCGCGACCTGACCGACCTGAATCTGGCGGTAATAGACCGGAGCACCGACGTTCAAGGACCCCAAGGTCGGCGAGCTCAATGCGAATCGCGACCCGGCCTCCGAGGTCGTGAACAGCGGCGGCTCCTCGAGACCCTTGAACTGAAACATCTCTTTCCCGTCACGCACCGGATCGATCGCGATAAAGGAGCCCGAGAGCAGGGTCTCCAGACCCGAGACACCGCTCGCGGTCACCCGCGGACGCTCGACCCAGAAGCGCGTCTTCTCGGTGAGAAACTGCTCCGAGCCGTGCTTGAGCTCGGCAGTCACGATGACGCTCTTCAGATCCGGACTCACGTCGATGGAGGTGACCTGGCCGATGTCCACGTCTTTGAACTTGACCTTGGTCGTGCCGGCTTCCAGGCCCGACGCCGTCCTGAACTCGATCGTGACCGTCGGCCCCCGCTCGCCATAGGTCTTGGCCGCAAGCCAACCCCCGATCAACAGGGCCACGATCGGGATCAGCCAGACGAGCGAAACACCGCTGCGACCCTTGACGATCGCCGCAGGCGCACCCTCAGGGGGGTTCGGCAAGGGTGGCCCCGACCGGCCGTTCTCGATCTCCGACATGTCCCTGCTCCATCGCGTCCCAGATCAGTCTGGGATCGAACGACATGGCCGCGAGCATGGTCAAGACCACGACCGCGCAAAAAAAGATGGCGCCCAGCTCCGCTTGGACGCTCGCGATGTTCCCGAGCCGCACCAAGGCGACCAGGATGGTGACCACATAGACATCGACCATGGACCAGCGTCCGATCGTCTCGACTACACGATAGAGGCGGGTCCTTTCGCGCGGCCGCCACGCGGAGCGCAGTTGAACCGACACGAGAAGGAAGATCAAGATCAACAGCTTCAGAAGCGGAACGAAGATGCTTGCAGTAAAGATCACAAGGGCCAGAGGCCACATCCCGTGATCCAACATGAACGACACCCCGGTAAAGATGGTATCCGATTGGCTGCGTCCGAGCGACGTCACCGACATGATCGGCAAGACGTTCGCCGGGATGTAGCAGAGGATCGCCGCAATCAACAACGCCCATGCCCGTTGCAGGCTTTGAGGTTTGCGCCGGTGCAGGACGTCGGTGCAACGCGGACAGCGCAGACGTTCGCCGTCGCGCACGGCCCGGGAGGGCCGAACCAGAAGCTCGCAGACATCGCAGGAAAGGTGGTCCTCGCCGTGACGCACCGGGCGCGTGCGATCACCCGCGATCGGTACGCGCGACCAGACGAGATCCGGATCCAGGGCCGCTTGCGCGGCCGCCAGGACAAAAATGAGCGCGACGAGCGCGAAGAGCGAGGCACCCGGAACGATCGACGCCATGTCGGCGAGCTTGACCACCGCGACCAGGATTCCGACCATGAAGACGTCCATCATCCCCCAAGGGACCAGGGTCCGAACCCATCGAAAGAGCGTCGGCAACCAAGGCGGCATCCGATTCAAGGTCAGCGGGATCAAGACCATCAGCAAGAGCGCCAACTGTAGACCGGGCGCGAGGATGCTGGTGAAGAGCACCACCGCGGCGATTGGCCAATCACCCCCTTGATAGAGATCCACCACGCCCGTGATCAGGGTCGTCTGAGTCCCCCTGCCCTGCATCTCGAAGGACAGAAAGGGAAAGCTGTTGGCGACGACGAAGAGGACGAGCCCGGCGATCGTCAGCGCCAGCGTTCGGTTCAAGCTATCCGGCCGATTGCGGTGCATCGTCCCGCCGCAGCGCACGCACTGCGCCGATCCGCCCGGCGGCACCTCCGGGATGCGCTGCAGCAGGCCGCATTCCAGACATGCGGTGAGCCAGTCTTGAGCCATGGGTGCTCGGTCGTTTTCTCGGTGATCCGTGCGAAACGGGGCTTGATCGGTTCGGTTCGGCGCGCGGGGCACGCAACCCCGCGAAGAAGCGACATGCTGTCGGTATACTAACCCCAATCGGACCGCGAAAAGGCCGTTTCGCGGGAGCCAGGGCAACGCCGCAGCCGCGTCCAGCGCCGAAGCACGCCCGCGGTCAATGACATCACGACTTAAGGCTTGTGTTCGCGGACTCGCGCAGAGTCGGCCCCGATCAACAACAGCGCATGGCAAATCGGACGCGCCTTAACCCATGACCAGAATCGACTTCTACAGCCTGGACGGCAACAGCGGGGGCGATCGTTTCCTCCTCGTCTGTCGCCTCGTCGAACGCATCCGCACGACCGGCGCACGCGTGCTGATCCACTGTCCCGACCCGGGGCAAGCCCAACATCTGGATCGTCTGCTCTGGACCTTCCGCGAGGACAGTTTCCTGCCCCACGGACGGGTCGGTCAAACCGACCCTGAGTTGACACCCGTCCTCATCAGCGGCGACGGCTCGCCCGAGACCGAGGATCAGGTCCTGATCAACCTCTCCAGCGAGGTCCCGGAGTTCTTCGGCCGCTTCGAACGCCTCTGCGAGCCCATCGACCACGACACCGCCGCCCGCCTCGCCGGGCGCGAGCGCTTCCGCTACTACCGCGATCGCGGCTACCCGCTGCAGCATCACCAGATTCAGCTCTGACCCACCCCGCCAACATCACCGCAAATCAATACTGCACTCGGACACAAGGATGGCCTCGATGAATCGGTGCGCCAATCAGGGGGTTGACGCGCCGTCAATTCCGACTATATTCGTCAGTGAGGAAGAAGCTAATGCCAATATAAAAATAATTGATCAACCAAAGACCAAGGATAATCACGATGACTCATACCGCCGTTCAGGCCCAGAACCCGCCTAAGCACCGCCCCCTTCCCGTCGACGAGGACGGGTTCCTGATCGACCCGACGGATTGGAACGCCGGCATGGCCCGCGTCATGGCGGAGATCGACGAGATCGGGCCGCTCGGCCCCGACCATTGGTCGATCATCTACTACCTGCGCGAGCACCGCATGACCTACGGCGCCATCCCGCCGGTGTCGCAGATCTGCCGCACACACGGCATGGAGCGCGACTCCGTTCGGCGGCTCTTCGGCTCCTGCCGTCAGGCTTGGCGCATCGCGGGGTTGCCGCATCCGGGCGATGAAGCCTTGAGCTATATGAGCTAAACCGCGTCCGGAACGATATGAAGTCGTTTTCGCACTGGATCGGCTACGGCAGAAACCATGTGCGTCGGAGCTGACGCGGTTTAGAATTCCAAGGTGATTTCCTGGAAAGGATCTACCGGGTAGGGGCGAATTGATTCGCCCCTAAGATCTCCCGCAGGTTTCTCGTGCATCCGCAGTCGGGATACGGATTCACCGAAATCGCCTGGAATCGTGCTCGCGTCCGTTTTCGGCCTCGCCGCTCCGACCTACGCCACCGACAGACCTTCCACCCGCTGGAACCCCCGCGGCAGCAAACGCCCGCGGCGCCCGCGCTCACCTTGATAGACATCCAGATCGGCCGGTTTCAGGGTCAGCGTCCGTTTGCCCGAGAGCAGCACCAGACTCCCGCCCTGCGGGACCACGGCGAGCGCAATTACCAACTCCTCCCGTGCCGCGACGCGGGCCGACGGGATGCCGATGATCTTGTTGCCCTTGCCTCGCGGCATCTCGGGAAGCTCCGAGACCGGGAACAGCAGCAGATGCCCCGCGGTGGTGACGGCCGCGAGCCGGGCACCCTCCAGACCGCCCTCCTCCCCGGTCAGCGCCAGCGGCACCAAGAACTCGGCGCCTTTCGGCAGGCTCAGCACCGCCTTGCCGGCCTTGGCCTTGGCGAAAAGGTCCTCCATTCGGGCGATGAAGCCGTATCCGGCATCCGACGCCATCAAGACTCGGCCCTCGGGCGCCTCGCCCAGCACCGCCACGAAACGCGCACCGGCGGGCGGATCCAGTCGACCGGTCAAAGGCTCGCCTTGCCCGCGCGCAGACGGCAGGCTGTGGGCGGGCAAGGAATAGCTGCGTCCGGTTGAATCGAGAAAGACAACGGTCTGACTGCTGCGCACCCGCACCGCCATGAGAAACCGGTCCCCGGAGCGGTAGCTCAGCCCGACCGGATCGACCTCGTGCCCTTTGGCCGCACGCACCCAGCCCTTCTCGGACAGAACGACGGTCACCGGCTCGCTCGGGGTCAGATCGATCTCGTCGATCGCCGCCGCGCTGGCCCGTGCGACCAGCGGCGAGCGCCGCGGGTCGCCGTGCTTCTCGGCATCGGCCGTGATCTCTTCGGAGATCAGCCGCTTGAGCGCCAACTCATCGCCCAGGATGGCTTGCAGCCCGTCGCGCTCCTCTGCCAGCTCCGCTTGCTCGCTGCGGATCTTCATCTCTTCCAGACGCGCGAGCTGGCGCAGCCGGGTATTCAGCACATAGTCCGCCTGGGCCTCGGAGAGCGCGAACCGCGCCATGAGCACCGGCTTGGGCTCATCCTCCGTGCGGACGATGCGGATCACCTCGTCGATGTTGAGAAAGGCGATCAGCAGGCCGTCCAAGAGATGCAGACGCTCGAGGACCTTGTTCAGCCGATGTTGCGAGCGCCGCCGGACCGTCTCTGTCCGGTACATCAACCATTCGACGAGGATGTCGCGCAGGGTCATGACGCGCGGCCGACCGTTCAGCGCGATCACGTTCATGTTGACCCGGTAGCTGCGCTCCAGGTCGGTCGTGGCGAAGAGGTGCGACATCAGCCGGTCGACATCGACACGGTTGGAGCGCGGCACGATCACCAGCCGGGTCGGGAACTCATGATCGGACTCGTCGCGGAAGTCCTCGATCATCGGCAGCTTCTTGGCGTTGAACTGCTGCGCGATCTGCTCCAGGACACGGCTGCCGGAGACCTGATACGGCAGAGCCGTGATGACGATCTCGCCGCGCTCGACCTCGTAGACGGCGCGCTGCTTCAGGCTACCGCCGCCGGTCTGGTAGATCTTCGCGAGATCCTCGCGCGGGGTGACGATCTCGCCCGCGGTCGGAAAATCCGGCCCCGGAACGAAGCGCATCAGATCCTCGAGTGTCGCATCCGGATGATCTAGAAGATGGATGCAGGCCCGGGCGACCTCGCGCAGGTTGTGCGAGGGGATGTCGGTAGCCATCCCGACGGCGATGCCGGTCGCGCCGTTGAGCAGCAGGTTTGGCAGACGCGCCGGCAGCAGCTTGGGCTCCTCCAGCGTCCCGTCGAAGTTGGGCTGCCAGTCGACCGTCCCCTGATCGACCTCCTCGAGCAGCAGATCCGCGTAGGGCGTAAGACGCGACTCGGTATAGCGCATGGCCGCGAACGACTTGGGATCGTCCGGCGAGCCCCAGTTGCCCTGCCCGTCCACCAGCGGATAGCGATAGCTGAAGGGCTGCGCCATCAGCACCATCGCCTCGTAGCAGGCCGAATCCCCGTGCGGATGGAATTTACCCAGCACGTCGCCGACGGTACGCGCGGACTTCTTGAACTTGGCCGCCGCCGAGAGCCCGAGCTCCGACATGGCGTAGAGGATGCGCCGCTGCACGGGCTTGAGCCCGTCGCCCACATGAGGCAGTGCGCGGTCGAGGATGACGTACATGGAATAGTCCAAATACGCCTTTTCGGTGAAATCCTTCAGCGGCAGGCGCTCGAGGCCCTCCGCGTTGTAGGTCGTGGTTTCGGTCATGCCGTCGTCTTGCGCTCACTGAATCCGCGGTCGCGCATGATGCGGCAAGATGCGGCTCGGGACAAACCCGATCCGAGATCCTCGATTCCCAAAACTTTTACCATCTTCCTGTCGGCGTCGACCACGCCCGGCGTGCCGGCCTAATGCCCGGCACACACCGCGCCCCGTTTGACCGGATGCTGATTGCCCAGGCGCAGATCGAAGGGCTGACCCTGGTCAGCAACGAGGTCCTGTTCGATACCTTCGGCGTTGCCCGATTGTGGTCGCTAGATGAATTGCGTCCGATCGTTGCCCGCGCCCCCGAAATCAGCTTCCACCCAAGTAACTCTGCAGCCAGTGCGCATAGGGTGCCGGGAGCACCCGTGCAGCACGCTCCACACCCAGCTTGCGGGCGGCCTCGTAAGGCCAATGCGGATTCGCCAGGTGCGCGCGCCCGATCATCACCAGGTCCAATTGCTCGTTTGCCACGGCGCCTTGGGCGATCTCCGGGACGTCGAACCCCCAGGCCGATGCCACCGGGAGCCCCGCCTCGCGCCGCACCCGCTCGGCGATCGGCGCGAGGAACCCCGGCGCCCAAGGGATCCGAGCGGTCGGGGTGGAGAAGCCGATGCTCACGCTCAAGAGATCAAGTCCGTGGCTCTTGAACTGCTTGGCCAGCTCGATCGACTCGGCCAGGGTCTCTTCATCCCGCCCATCGTATTCGATCACGCCGAAACGCGCGGTCAGGGGGAGATTCTCGGGCCAAACCTCGCGCACGGCATCGAGGGTTTCCAGCAGGAAACGGCAACGGTTCTCCAGACTCCCGCCATAGGCATCGTCGCGCTGATTGGAATGCGTGGAGAAGAAGCTCTGGCCCAGATAGCCGTGCGCGAAATGAAGCTCGAGCCACCGGAACCCGGCATCCCGCGCGCGCCGTGCCGCGGCCGTAAAGTCTGAACGCACCCGCGCGATGTCCTCCGGCGTCATCGCCTGCGGCACCTTCGGGAGATTCGCGCCGTAGTGGATCGCCGAGGGCGCAATGGGCTGCCAGCCGCGCGCGTCGCCCTCCGGGATATGGTCATCGCCTTCCCACGGGCGGTTCGCGCTCGCCTTGCGGCCGGCATGACCGATCTGAATCCCCGGCATGGCGCCGGCCGCTTTAATGGCCTCGACGGCGGGCACGAGCGCCTGCGCCTGCTCGTCGTTCCACAGACCCGTGCAGTTGGGCGTGATCCGCCCTTCCGGGGAGACCGCGGTCGCCTCCACGATGACCAGACCGGCGCCGCCGCGTGCCAAACCGGCGAGATGCACCAGATGCCAGTCGTTGACGAGGCCGTCGATCGCCGAGTACTGGCACATGGGCGGCACGGCGATGCGGTTACGCAGCGTCACGTCCTTCAACGTGAAGGGTTGGAACAGAGCGGACATGTTTACTCCTTGGTCAAGTGGTCGAGAACTCAAGCCAGTCTCTCACGCTTCGCACATGCTCAAGCGCTCGACAGGAGGCGTTTTTCCATGAACCGGTATTGGACGGAGCACTCGCCCGCGCCCATGGCATCCTCGGCATAGGCATTCAGCAAGACCACGACGGCGCGCGCGTCGTCGGATCGATCGAGATCGGCGGGCCGGATTTGACCCGAAAAAGACTGTCGATGCATCCTGATTCCCCTGTATCGCTTCGGCGTCGACGCCGACCCTCAAACCGCCTGCCTCCGTTCCGCGGCCCTCGCCTATAATCGCGTGGCCCTCCTAGCGGTGAAGAAGCAACCCCGGTATACCCAGCCGCCGGGGCACCAACCACATCCGCGACCCCGACGGCCCGGCAGCGATGCCGCACCGCGGGTAACCCTGCAACACTGGAGACCGAGAATCCGTGGCATCGATCGAGCGCGTCATGCGGTTGCGAAGCGAGCTGGAGGCGCGCCTGTTGTGGATCTCGCTCGGCGCAACCCTCGTGATCGCCGGGCTCGGCATCCTATTCGGCCTCTTGGCCCGATCGACCGCCATCCTCTTCGACGGAGTCTTCTCGCTCGTCGATGTCGCGGTCACCTGGCTGACCCTTGTCGTGGCTCGGTTGGTCGCCAGTCAAGGCGATCGTCGCTTCCAGTATGGCTTTTGGCATCTCGAGCCGATGGTCATCGCCTTGAAGGCATCGGTGCTTATCGTCCTGGTCGGTTACGCCTTCTTGAGTGCGGTGAACAGCATCCTCAAGGGCGGCTACGAGCCCGAATTCGGTACCGCGCTCGTTTACGCGGTGGCGGTCGCGCTCATGTCCTACGGGATGTGGTGGTGGATGGGCCGCCAAGCGGAGCGGATCGACTCGGGTCTGGTGCGCTTGGATGTGAAGGCATGGCTGATGTCGGCTCTGATCACCACCGCGCTCTTGATTGCCTTCGGCGCGGCGCTGGCGATGAAAGGCACCGATGCGGAGGGTTTCATCCGTTACGTCGACCCCGTCGTGCTCGCCATCGTCGCACTCTTTATCTTGCCGTTGCCCTTCCGCGAAGCGCGCGAATCATTCGGCGAGATCTTGATGATCAGCCCGCCCGACATGGATGCACACGTGCGTTCGGTCATGACGGACTTCATCGCCCGTCACGGATTTTGTGACTATCGCAGCTATCTCTCCAAGACCGGCCGCGCCAGATTTATCGAAATCTCCGTCTTGGTCTCGCCCGACCTCAGCCTACCAGTGACCCAGATCGACGCGCTGCGCGCCGAGATCGGAAACGCCATCGGCGGAGCCGGACCGGATCGGTGGCTCACCATCGTCTTTACCGCCGATCCCGTCCACCTTTGAAGCCCCCAGGACCCCGACCAAACCCTAAGGATGGGTAGAGCGCAGCGAAACCCATCCTCGCCGCATCGCCCCAGCCGAAGCTCGCACACTCACCCCGACGCCATGAACCACCCCGCTCACCCAACCTCCGAACTATCACTCCCAGCCGAGCAGCACAGCAGCCAATAGCTCCCGCCCGCCGCCAAGCCGCAGATCGCCATCCCGAACAACATCGGCGTCGCATCCCCGGTGTGCATCAGACTGACCAACGATCCCATCACCGCACCGAGCCCGAAGCGCGACGCCCCGGAGAAGGCCGACGCAGTCCCGGCCATCCGAGCGAAGTGCGCCATAAACCCCGCCATTGAATTGCCGAGCACCACCCCCGCCATCCCGAGATAGAGCAAGGTCGCACCGACGATGGCCCACAGCGGCGGCGTCCCCCAGAGGGCCAGCCCCAGCAGGATCAGCGCCGACATCACCTGCACCCCGAGCCCCAGACGCAGCAGCCGCTCCGCCCCCAAACGGTCGACCAACCGGGCAGTCTGGCTGGTCACCACCATCGCCAGGGCCACGTTCGCCCCGAAGAAGACCCCGAACCAACCCACCGGCACCCCGTGCAGCTCGATATACACGAAGGGCGAGGTCACGATATAGGTCATCATGCCGCCGAAGGAGAAAGCCCCGGTCAGCAGATACCCCAGGCCGACGCGATGTCGGAGCAAGGTCAGGTAATTGCGCAGGACCCGAGCGAGCTCGGGCGGATGGCGATCCGCATGCGAAAGCGTCTCCGGGATCAGCCGAAAGAAGAGCCCGCTCGCCGTCAAGCCCAGAACCAAGAGCGCGCCGAAGACCCAATGCCACTCCAGATAAGAGACGATGGCCCCGCCGATGGACGGTGCCAGCAATGGCGCCAGCGCCGTCGTCAACATCACCAGACTCATCACCCGCGCATAGTGATCGCGCTCGAAGAGATCCCGCACCAGGGCCGGCACCGTCACCGCTACCGCCGCGCCTCCCAGCCCCTGGACGGCGCGTCCCAGCAGCAGCGTCTCCATCCGCTCGGCCAAGACACACATGAGCGCACCCAGACAGAAGAGCGCCAACCCACCGCCGATGGTCGCACGCCGTCCGAGCACGTCCGAGGCCGGGCCCAAAACCAATTGGGCCAGAGCAAAGACGCCCAGATACGCGGTCACGCTCAGCTGAGCCAGCTCGATCGTCGAGTCCAG
>NZ_DATITZ010000163.1:0-13667 GCF_035467215.1 Thiocapsa sp.
AGTATTTCGGCGTCCAAACCTTCACGACCGGGATCTTCCGCACCTGGTTCGGTCTGAACAACGCCGCGGCTGCCGCCCAGCTCTCGGCGATGCTGCTCGGCTTCGTCCTGGTGCTGATCGCGCTGGAGCGCATCTCGCGCAGCCAGGCGCGTTACCACGACACCGGTCGGCGGCATCAATCGATCCGCCGCTACCACCTGACCGGCTGGTGCGCCGCCGCAGCCGTCGTCTTCTGCCTGATTCCGCTGATGCTCGGGTTCCTGATCCCCGCCGGACAGCTCGCGACCTGGGCGCTGACGATCGCCGAGGGTGCCTACGACGCCGCCTTCTGGCGCCTGGTGCGCAACAGCCTCGAGCTCGCGGCAATCGCCGCGTTGATCGCCTTGATGCTGGCCTTGGTGCTCGGCTACGGCAAACGGCTGCATCCGACGCGCACGGTCACCGGAGCCGTCAAGATCGCCGGTCTGGGCTACGCCGTCCCCGGTACGGTCATCGCCATCGGCGTCATCATCCCCTTCGCCTGGTTCGACAACACCCTGGACGCCTGGATGCGCAGTACCTTCAATATCTCCACCGGCCTGCTGCTGAGCGGGACCCTAGCCGCCCTGATCTTCGCCTACCTGACGCGCTTTCTGGCTGTTGCACTGCAGACGGTCGAGGCGGGCCTCGGACGGATCCGGCCGTCGATGGACGAGGCCGGTCGGGCCATGGGCTATCGGCCGGCCCAGGTGTTGCGGCGTATCCACATCCCGATGCTCAGGGGCAGCCTGCTCACCGCGGTGCTCTTGGTCTTCGTGGATGTGCTCAAGGAGCTCCCGGCGACCTTGATCCTGCGACCCTTCAATTTCAACACACTCGCGGTTCGCGCCTACGAGTTGGCCTCCGACGAGCGCCTGGCGGACACCGCGCCTGCCGCACTGACCATCGTGCTTGCAGGCTTGGTTCCGGTTATCCTGCTGAGCCGTTCCATCACCAAGTCCCGCAATGCCGACACAGCTTGAGGTCAGAGACGTCAGCGTCGCCTATGGCGACACCACGATCGTGCGCGATGTGTCCTTCCTCCTCGAGCGAGGCGTCATCGGGTGTCTGCTCGGCCCCAGCGGCTGCGGCAAGACGACCTTGCTGCGCGCCATCGCCGGGTTCGAGCCGGTCAGCCGCGGCGAGGTCCTGTTGCACGGGCGGCGTGTCTCGGTACCCGGCAATACCCTCCCCCCGGAGCAACGTCGGGTCGGCATGGTGTTTCAGGACTTCGCCTTGTTTCCGCACCTCACGGTGGCACGCAACGTCGCGTTCGGCCTGCGTGGACTCAAACGTGCCGAGCGCGAGCGTCGCGTCGCCGAGCTTCTGGAGCTGGTGGATCTGCGCCAAGCGGCATCCCAGTATCCACACGAGCTCTCCGGAGGGATGCAACAGCGGGTCGCCCTCGCCCGCGCCATGGCACCGCGCCCCGATATCCTCTTGCTCGACGAGCCCTTTTCCAGCATGGACGCGGAGCTGCGCGAGCAGCTTGCTCGCGAGGTGCGGGATTTACTCAGACGCGAGGGCGTGACGGCGATCCTCGTCACCCATGACCAGCTCGAAGCCTTCGCCATGGCCGATCAGATCGGGGTGATCGCAAACGGCAGCATTCGACAATGGGGAACCGGCTTCGGGCTCTACCATGAGCCGGCGGATCGCTTCGTTGCCGGTTTCATCGGCCAAGGAGTGTTGCTCCCGGCGATCGTGGTCGACGAGACACGCGTGAAGACGGAGCTCGGGCGCGTGGCCGGGAGCAAGCGGCATGGTCTGGCCCCGGGAACGGCGGCGGAGGTGCTGATTCGACCCGACGACATGCTCTACGACGAGACCAGCCCGCGGCGCGCGGTCGTGGTCGAGCGCGCGTTTCGAGGTGCCGAGTATCTTTATCAGCTCAGGTTGGAGAGCGGAACGGAGGTGCTCTGCCTGGTCCCGAGCCACCATCAACATGCCGTCGGGGATGACATCGGGATCCGACTCGAAGCGGATCATCTGGTCGTCTTTCCCTGCACGAGCGATGCCCCGGAAGATGCGATCACGAGCAGTCCTCCGGCGCGGACCTGATCCGCAGATGGCGTCGGATCCCGACGATGCAGGACTCCTTGTGCTCAGCCGCTTCGGCCGCCCTTCTTGGCCTTCTTCTCTGCCCGCTTCTCCTTCATGTTCTTCAGCGGCTGTTTCTTGGCTTCCTTCTTCTTGTCTTCGCCTTTGCTCATCTTCGTTTCTCCGCGGCCCGTCCTCGATCGATCGGGTGATCGGTCGGGTCGCCCGAATGGTTTGGTTCGATGGGCCCTGTACCGGCCCGGCTCTGCCCGATGATCGTCGGCGTTCAATCCTCGAATCGGCAGGAGGTTATCATGCCACAACCCCCCCGTAAGGCCAGTGCCCCGCACACCGAGATCCCGACGGCGATGCGCGATCTCATCGCCGGTTATCTGGCCGTCTCGGTCGGTGCGATCGCCCTGCTGCTGTTCGGCGGCGATCCATCGTCCGGGATATTTCTCGTCCTCTTTGCGCTACCATGGAGCCTGTTCGTAAGCCAGGTCGGCGGCCTGCTCGGAATCGACTCGGCCGCACTCAACCTTGCCCTGCTTGCAATCGGCGTCGGCATCAACGGTGCGCTGCTGTATCTACTCGGTCGCCGCCTGCGCAGACGACAATCGCCTTCTTGACCAACGCGAGATCACCGATGGCCCCTTGGATCCTTTCCGTGCGCGCTCCACACCTTTTGATCGGCGTTTTGGCGCTACTTGCCGCCGCCGGATGCACCAATCACCTGCAGGAACGACAGCTGATCTCGCCCACGGATCCGCGAGCACAGGCTTGCGTGGCGAGCTGCGACCTGAGCCGAAGCCAGTGCGAGCAGCGCCAACGGGTGCGCGAGGAGGAGTGTCGGATGCATTACGAGCGGCTTTCGGCGGATCACGCGACCTGTCTCGCCACGCCGGGTGCGCTCTGCATCAAGCCCGACACCTGTCCGGCCGCGGAGATGACGATCTGCACGATTCAATACGAGGAATGCATCGTGGGCTGCGGTGGCACCGTCGAGACACGGTTCGCGATGCCCCGCGTGCCCGGGACCTGACCTCGGGCGTTCGGATCAGCATCGAGACCGCGTGCGGAATGCTCCGGCTTTCGTGCGCTCGCGAGCCGTCCGCCTTGAAGTCACTACGGGGTCGACCTTAGCGGGAACCTCGGACCGCTGAGGCGCATCGCTCCGGGTCCAGTCCGCCGCGCGCCCTGAATCTGGTATACGGCAGGATTTTTGCATTCTCGGTTCATCAACCCTAAAAATCCTTGAGGATAGACCATGAACGACACCAATGTGACCTGGCATGAGCATCAGGTCTCTCGCGTGGATCGCGAAATGATGAAGGGACACAAAGGCTGCGTGATCTGGTTCACCGGGCTCAGCGGCTCGGGAAAGAGCACGATCGCCAATACGCTTGACCATCGACTCCACCAGCAGGGCATCCACAGCGCAGTGTTGGACGGCGATAATGTCCGCCACGCACTCAACGCAGGTCCGGGTATGCTCCGCGACGTTCATGGCGAGGAGTTCGCTCAGCGTTTCGGACTCGGATTCTCCGCGATCGATCGTGAAGAGAACATTCGACGCATCGGTGCCGTCGCACATCTATTCGCCCAAGCCGGCATCATCGCCCTGACCGCTTTCATCAGTCCCTATCGCGCGGACCGTGACCGGGTCCGGCGCGCCATGCCGGAAGGCGACTTCATCGAGGTCTTCGTCGACACCCCGATCGAGATCTGCGAGATACGCGATCCTAAGGGGCTCTACAAGAAGGCCCGTGCCGGCGAGATCAAGGGATTTACCGGAATCGACGATCCGTATGAAGAACCGACCGCACCGGAGCTTCAGCTTCATGCCGGACGCGAGCCGCCGGATGTCCTGGCCGACGAGGTGATCGCCTACCTTCGCTCGAGCGGGATCATCCTGCCGAGTTCCTGACGCCACGGGCCGCGATGCGGCCCGAGTCGATACCCTGAACAATCCCAAGTCGTCGGATGGCTAGAGCGCAGCGAAACCTGTCCTACGCTAATGCGGTCAACCCTTCTCGAGCAGGCTCCGCAGATCGATGATCGCCGCGTTCGCGCGCGAGATGTAGGACGCCATCACGAGGGAATGGTTACCCATCGGTCCGAAACCGGTGCCGTTCAGGATCATCGGGCTCCAGATCGGATTCTGGGTGTTCTCGAGCTCTCGGACGATCTGCTTGAGGGAGACCAGCGCGTTCTTGTCCTCCAGCACCTTCTCGAAATCGATCGAAAGGGCTTCCAAGGTATGCAGCAAGGCCCAGGTATAGCCGCGTGCCTCGAAGAAGACGTCGTCGATGTCCATCCACGGGGTCTTGTTCTCACGCTCGCCGGCAGCCGGATGTGCCTGTCGAGCGCTCGGGTCACCCGCAAGTGACGTATCCAGATGCGCCTGACCGACGGCATAGGAGAGACGCTGCGCCAGGCTGCCGAGACGCTTCTCCGCCACCGCGAGATAGGATCTCAGATTGTCGGATCGTGCGAAAAACTGCCCGTCCGAGGCATTGCCGTCGCTGAGACGTTCGAAATACCGGTACATGGCAGCGATGCCGGTGCGATATTCGGACTCTGTCGACGGCAGGATCCAAGACTCGGAATCGTAGCTGAACTGTGGCTCGGCCACCTGAAGATCCTTGTCTTCGACCGATTGGGTCTGGGAGCGGGAAAACTCGTTGCGCATCGCTCGGGCCAGGTCCCGCAGCTCGGTGAGGGCACCGAACTCCCAATTCGGGATATTGTCCAGGAAGACGCCCGGCGGGGTCATATCGTTGCTCAGATAGCCGCCGGGTTTGTCCAAAAGAGTCTCGGCGATACCGATCGCGGCGGCAGTCGTGTAACTGCCGGTCACGAGCTGCACCGACTCGCTCCCCTCGCCGCCGGCAAGGCCCTCAGCCTTTTCCCGGATGTCGAAGGTTGCCGGCGAGCGCGACCAGAAGATCCCGAGGATGGTGATCACCAGGATGTAGGTGACGACGAACAACCCTGCGGTCCACCACAACCCCTTCTCGCGCCAAGTCCGCGGATCGTACAGCTTGACGACTTCTGTCACCGTCTTCGGCATGTGCGGCTTTTCCATCACATTCTCCGTGTTTTCTGGGGCTCGCGCGTTCTCGCGCGTGCGATGACGCTCAGGATCCTCGGGGCAGTACCGGCCTCGCCTCCACGCCGTTGCGTACCCGGCGGGCAACGCCCGCACCGGACCATCGAGAAGATCCGGTGCGGGGATCTCGGCCTAACGCATGGGGCTGAAGTGATTCAGCCAACGCGGCATCGGCTCGACAACGGGCATTGCAGGAGCCGCTTCCGTTGCTTGAGCAGGGGCAACCGGAGCAGGCGCAGCCGGAGCGGGCTCCATCGGCGGCGCGGCAGCGGTCGGCTCGTTCGACGGTGCAGTCGCCGCAGGGGCCGGAGGCGAGGCAGGCGGCTCTTGCGCAACAGGCGTTGACGGAGCCTCCACCACCGGCTGACTGGGCACGGCGGCCGGTTCGGAAGCAGGCATTGCCTTGACTGCCGGCGCCTCCACGACCTCCGCCTCGCTCAGATGCGCCTCCGCCGAAGCAGGCCCCTTCGCCGGAGGCTCGGCAACAGGCTCCGGGGTCACCGGCACGACGACCACCGGAACCTCGATGAGAGGAGCCGGAGCCGAGGTCGGGGGCGCGGGATCTGCGGGTGCAGCAGGCTCAGGCTGCTTCGACACCACCGGCTCGGCCGGCGCTTCGGGTACGCTCTCCGAGACGGCAGGCGCCTCGACGGGCGGAGCAACCGGCGCAACCGGCGCAACCGGGGCAGGCGCATCCGGGACGGGCGGAAGCGTGGGGCGGGTCGGGTGCGCCAAGGCGGGCGCTGCCGCGGGGCTCGGCTGGGCGGTGGCGGTCGATCCCGGCAGAGGCGCGAAATGCGGCATCCGATACTCTTGCGGGGGGCGTGCCGCCGCAGGTGCTGGCCTGGCCGGGACCGGCTCTACGACCGGCTCTCCGATCGGTACGGCGACCGCCTCGGCGGTTGATTCAGATGGCGCGGCCTTGGTCTCCGGGGACGACGCGGACACCGTCGGCCCTGCGGGCAAGGGGGCAAAGTGAGACTTTCCGTAGGCGTCCGGATGGCTCGTGACGGCCGGCGCCTCGGTCTCCGGAGCCTTCTCGGGCGCAACCTCGACGACAGCGGTGTCGGCTTCCGGCTCGGGCGCAGGTGCGGCCGGCAATGGCGCGAAGTGCGGCGCGTCGGCCGCCGTCGAAGGAGCAGCCTCGGGCTCAGGTGTCGCCTCGACGGCAGCGGCTTGCGCTTCCGGCTCGGACGCAGGCGCCGGTTGTGCGCCGCTCGACGCGGGCTCGGGCGCGGTAGCCGGAGCCGTTGCCGGAGCAGCCGGTTCCGGCGTCGCCGTCAGGGTCAAAGTCCCGATCGGTGCGAGATTGGCGGCGACTTGAATCGGGGAGAGTGGTGCTGGTTCCGCGAAAGGGTCGGCGAGCGTGACGTACAGGGTTCCGACTACAGTCACAACGGCCACGGTCCAGACGGACGTCTTACCGATATCGATAGTCGCCAGTTTTGCTCGTGCTGGTTCGAGCGTGGCCACGACCTCTTTCATCAGGTTGATCCTCGTGTGGGACGGTTAAAAATGGATTTGGTCATAAAACCTGCTTAGGCTGCCTGAATAGGCGCGCGGGTTCAAGGGAGAACCACAATCGAACCGCGATCGGCCGTTCAACGGCGATCGAGCGAGCGACGACGATCGCGCGCTCGGGCTCCGGGAGTACCGGACACCGGGCCAGGCAAGGGCACGGCTCGTCGGTAAACGCAGGCGCCTGAACAGCGTGTCGATCGTCGCGGGGATACGCGGATCGACTGCCGCATACCGGGCGCCCCGGATATACTGCCGCGGATGTCGCCGGCCCGCCGAGACGCGCTCCGACGCCCGTGCCGACCCGTGGATCGGGGATCCGGTCTCGCACTCAACCGCTTATAAAGGCTTCGGACATCCGTGATCTCTATGGAAACCAACCCTCTCTCAGGTGCCGGATACCTGCTCCAAGGCATCCGGTTGATCGCTCGACCCGGGTTACGGCGGTTCGTCGTGATCCCGCTTACGGTCAATATCCTGATCTTCTCCGCGGCCATTGCCCTGGGCGTGCGGCTGTTCGAGCAATTCCTCGCTACCCTCGATGCGCGCCTTCCGAGCTGGCTTGGCTGGCTGGACTGGATCCTTTGGCCCTTGTTTGTCTTGGTCTTGCTCGTCGTCGTCTTCAACCTCTTCGCCTTGGCGGCCAACCTGATCGCGTCGCCCTTCAACAGCCTCTTGGCCGAGAAGGTCGAGCAGATGCTCACGGGACGCCCGCTCGATCAGGGGAGCACATTCGCGAGCGTGATCGCCGAGAGCTTGCCAACGCTCATAGACGAAATCAAAAAACTTCTCTATGCCACTATTCTAGCGATTCCTTTCCTTCTACTGCTGTTTGTCCCCGTTGTCGGACAGATCCTTTGGTTTCTCTACATTGCCTGGGTACTTGCGGTTCAGTATTCGGATTATCCGATGGGAAACCACGGGATGAAGTTTCGCGAGATGCGACGCCGTCTCGGTCGACAACGCGGGATGAGCCTTGGTTTCGGCGCTTCCGCGGCCTTGCTGAGTATGGTGCCCGTGGTCAATTTTATCCTGATGCCGAGCGCCGTTGCGGGCGCAACCGCCATGTGGGTTCGGGAGCTGAAGGGCGCGAATCATTACCAAGGCGCGACCCAGTCCCGCGTTGCGACGCGCTGCGTCCTGCTCGTCATCGACCACCTCTCGGGCCGGATCGGCGGCGAGGTACTGGCCGGGCCGCATGCCGGGCGGGCGCTCGACCAGGTGCCGACCGAAGATCTCGTCGAGATGCTCGATGCCTGCTATACGAACGACCCCGAGTCCGCCGAGGCGCTCGAGGTCTATCTCGATCGCGAGCGCGGACGCAAGACCACGGAGTCACCGCGGCGCCGACACGCCGAAACGGCACACACACCGATCGAGCGCATGCAGCCGGAGGAGGCTCGCGCCATCCTCGGGATCGGCCCGGATGCCGGTGCGCAAGAGGTTCGCGGCGCGCATCGGCGCTTGATCCAGCGGCTGCATCCGGATCGCGGCGGCTCCGACTACCTGGCCGCCAAGATCAACGAGGCAAAACAAGTCCTGTTGAACTGACGCCATCGGATCGAAGCTCGGATCGAGCGTCCGTCCGAGCCCCCGGATCCGGTGTACGAACGACCCGAAGTCACTTAGCAACGGTTCGATAACAAGTGATCCACCTTAGACCCTCTCCTCGCCGGATGGGTTGGGGAGAGGGGGAGAACGAACCGGAATGGCTAAGTTCTTTCTGAACCGTTACTTACCCGGCAATTCCACAGCTAGAGGCACATCTCGCCCATGTTTGTCCGTATCCTGCTCGTGTCGATGGTGCTTGCTGCAGTGATCGGCGCCCTCGCCTACCTCAAATACAGTCAGATTCAATCCGAGATCGCCATGTTCTCGCAACCCATGCCGGCACCGACGGTGACTGCCGTGACGGTCGAGACAACGGCCTGGGAGCCGGCCCTGGAGGCGGTCGGCACCTTGCAGGCGATCCAGGGCGTGGAGGTGAACAACGAGGTCGCCGGGCAGGTGACGGCGATCGAGTTCGAATCGGGCGCGATGGTCAAAAAAGGCGACATCCTGGTCAGGCTGGCCGATGAGGTCGATCGCGCCGACCTGGAGGGACTGCAGGCCGCGGAGCGCCTCGCGCAGATCAAGGTCGACCGCAACCGCTCGCTGCTCAAGGACCGCGCCGTCGCTCAAGGCGACTTCGACGAGATCAGCGCGCAGCTCGACCAGGCCCGCGCGCAGGTCAAGGCCAAACAGGCGACGATCGAGAAGAAGACCATCCGCGCACCCTTCGACGGACAACTCGGCATCCGTCGGATCGACCTCGGGCAGTTCCTCGCCGAAGGCTCGTCCATCGTCCCGCTCCAGACCCTCGACCCTATTTATGTCGACTACTCGCTGCCGGAGCGGCATCTGGGGCTCCTGGCGGTCGGACAACAGGTGCAGGTGCGTGTCTCCGCGCACCCTGACCGGACCTTCGACGGGGTCATCCAGGTCATCAGCCCGGGGATCGACCAGGGCACGCGCAACGTTCGTGTCCGTGCGGGCCTGAGCAATCCGGACCTGGCGCTTCGCCCCGGCGGGTTCGCTCGGGTCGCGACCCTCTTGCCGCGCGAGGACGCCGTGATCACCATCCCGCGCGAGGCCGTCGCCTTCAATACCTACGGAGACGCGGTCTTCGTGATCCGCGAGGAGGACGGCAAGACCCTTGTCGAGCGCCGCCAAGTGCGCACCGGCGCGGTGCGCGGGGAAGAGATCGCGGTACTCGATGGACTCGCCGCGGGCGAGCGTGTCGTCTCCTCCGGCCAGGTGAAGCTCGGCAACGCGCAGGAGGTCCGGATCGTCGATGCGCAGCAGGAAGCGCCTGCGGCGGACACCTCCGAGGGTGCGCCCGAGCCTGACTCCGAGGACGCGGCAAAATGAAGTTCACCGACATCTTCATCCACCGCCCGGTCCTGGCGACCGTCGTCAGCCTGCTGATCTTCATCCTCGGCATCCGCGCCTTCATGGACCTCGAGATCCGCCAGTACCCCGAGACCCAGAACACCGTGGTGACCATCACCACGGCCTACCCCGGCGCCAGCAGCGATCTGGTCCAGGGCTTCATCACGACCCCGCTGCAGCAGGCCATCGCCGAGGCCAACGGGATCGAGTATCTGGTCGGCACCAGTACGGCCGGGCTGTCGGTCATCGAAGCGAACATGCGCCTCAACTACGACCCCAACGCGGCCGTCGCCGAGATCCAGGCCAAGGTCGCCAGCCGTCTGAACGTCCTGCCCGAGGCCGCGCAGAACCCGGTCATCGACTCCACCACCGGCGACTCCACGGCGCTCATGTATCTCGCCTTCTACAGCGAGGAGATGACGCTCCCGCAGATCACGGACTACCTCATACGCGTCGTGCAGCCCCAGCTCCAGGCCCTTGAAGGTATTGCCAAAGCGGAGATCTTCGGGGACCAGACCTTTGCGATGCGGATCTGGCTCGACCCGGCACGCATGGCCTCGCTCGGCGTGAGCGGCGACGAGGTCGCCCGCGTACTCGCCGAGAACAACTATCTCGCCGGCATCGGGCGGCTGCGCGGGGATCAGGTCCAGATCGATCTGTCGGCGACCACGGACGTCAGCCGTGTCGAGGACTTCCAGCGCCTGGTCGTGCGCACCCAGGACGGCACCCTGATCCGTCTCGACGACATCGCCGAGGTCGAGATGGGCGCCAAGACCTATGACTCGGCCACGCTCTACAAGGGCATCCCCGCCATCTTCATCGGCATCGAGCCTGCACCGGGCTCCAATCCGCTGGAGGTCGCGGGCCGGGTGCAGGACCTGATGCCCGAGCTCGAGACCCAGTTCCCGGAAGGGCTCAGGGCGTTCGTGCCCTACGACGCCAGCGAGTTCATCGAGGAATCCATCAAAGAGGTCTTCAAGACGCTCGCCGAGGCGGTGCTGATCGTGCTGCTCGTCATCTTCCTGTCACTCGGCTCGATCCGGGCGGCCTTGGTGCCGTCCGTCGCCGTGCCCCTGTCGATCGTCGGGGCCGGTTTTCTCATGCTCCTCTTCGGTTTCTCCATCAACCTCCTGACATTACTCGCGATGGTCTTGGCGATCGGCCTGGTGGTCGACGACGCTATCATCGTGGTCGAGAACGTTCACCGCCATCTGGAGATGGGCAAGAGCGGCACCCAGGCGGCGATCGACGGGGCGCGCGAGCTGGCCATGCCCATCATCGCCATGACCCTCACGCTGGTCGCCGTCTACGCGCCCATCGGCTTTATGGGCGGGCTGGTCGGGTCGCTCTTCACCGAGTTCGCCTTCACCCTTGCCGGGGCCGTCGTGGTCTCGGGCATCGTCGCCCTGACCCTCTCGCCGATGCTCGCCGGACACGTTTTGCGTGCCGGCAGCGATCAGAGCCGGTTCGAGCGCCGCGTCGAGCACGTCTTCACAGATCTTTCAGCTGGTTATCGGCGTTTTATGCACGGATGGTTGACCTATCCGGGCGTCACGATCCTGGTCGCCGTTGTCATCCTGGCCGCCATTTACGGCATGTACAGCATGACCAAGAAGGAGCTGGCCCCGACCGAAGACCAGAGCATCCTCTTCTTCATGGGCACCACGCCTCAGACCGCGACCGTCGATCTGAACCTGCGCTACATCGACGAGATGCTGCCCATCTTCGAGTCCTTTCCCGAGTACGAGGAGAGCTTCATCATCGCCGGCATGGGCGGCGACCAGAGCATGACCTTCGGCGGCTTCAAGATGTTCCCGCCCTCGGAGCGCGAGCGTGGCCAGATGGAGATCCAGCCGCAGCTCCAAGGCATGCTCGGGGAGATCACCGGGATGGAGACGGTCGTCTTCCCTAGGCCGAGCCTGCCGACACCCGGCAACGGGATTCCGGTGGAGTTCGTCGTGCTCTCCGATCGCCCCGTCGCCGAGCTCGACGGACTCGCCGACCAACTGCTCGGCAAGGCGATGGCGAGCGGCAACTTCATGTTCCTGAGCAAGGACATCAAGTACGAGCGGCCCCGCACCGTCTTGGAGGTCGATCGCGATCTCGCAGGCGATCTGGGGATCAGCATGGCCGATCTCGGACGTAGCCTCTCGGTGATGCTCAACGAAGATTATGTGAACTGGTTCAGCCTGGAAGGCCGCAGCTATCAGGTGATTCCTCAGGTTGAACAGCGTTTCCGCAATGATATCGGTAAGTTGCAGGATTTTTATGTCCGCAACGCCGCGGGCGACCTCATCCCGCTGTCGGCCTTGGTCGAGATCCGCGACCAGATCGAGCCCTCCAAGCGCGTCCAATTCCAACAACTCAACGCCATCACGCTCTCCGGCGTCATGACGCCCGGCGTCCCCTTGGGTGCCGCGCTTGCCTATCTGGAGCAGGAGGCGTCCGCCCTCTTCCCGCGCGGCGTGCGCTGGGACTACAAGGGCGAGTCGCGCCAGTTCAAGACCGAGGGCACGGCACTCGAGGTCACCTTTTTCCTCTCGCTCCTGATCATCTATCTCGTGCTGGCCGCTCAGTTCGAGAGCTGGCGCGACCCCTTCGTCATCCTCATGTCGGTGCCGCTCACCATCGCCGGCGCCCTCGCCTTCCTCTTTCTCGGCTTCGCCAGCGTCAACATCTACACCCAAGTCGGACTCATCACTCTGATCGGTCTGATCGCCAAGAACGGCATCCTGATCGTTGAATTCTCCAACCAGTTGCGCGAGCGCGAGGGACTCTCCAAACGCGAGGCGGTCGAGCAAGCCTCGGCGATACGGCTGCGGCCAATCCTGATGACCACGGTCTCAATGCTGGTCGCCATGATCCCGCTCCTCATCGCCACAGGTCCGGGCGCCGTGAGCCGTTTCGACATCGGGCTGGTGATCATCACTGGACTGGGCATCGGCACGCTCTTCACGCTCTTCGTCGTGCCGGCCTTCTACATGCTGCTCTCGCCGGATCAGCATCGGACCATCGGCGTCGTCCGTCCCGAGATCGATACGGCTTAAACCGCGCCTAGCGCGGTATGCGATGTTTTTGGATGTGATCGGCCCTGGCAGACTTGAAGAGCGCTGGCAGCGGCGCGGTTTAAGATCACAAGCTCATTGCAAAACGCAGGAGACCCCGATGTCTCTCTATGACCGAGATTTCTTCGCTTGGGCCAACGAGCAGGCCGCATTGCTGCGTGCGGGTTGTCTCGCGGCCGCCGACATCGAGAACATCGCCGAGGAGATCGAAAGCATGGGCCGCAGCGAAAAAAGGGAGCTCCTGAGTCGACTCGCCATCCTGTTGATGCACATTCTCAAATGGCAGGCGCAACCGATGCTGCGAGGCAACTCATGGCGCGGCACCATCAAGATCCAACGCCGGGAGATCGCCCGCTACTTGGCAGACAATCCAAGCCTCACAGCGAAGCTCCCCGAGGTCTTGTCCGCCGCTTACGGCGATGCCGTCTTTCATCACGCTGTACGAATACCGCGCCGAGCTCGCCGAGCGTCTGCGCCGCGAGACGGGAGACCTGGACGGATTGCACTCGATCTGGGTCGAGCAACGCGAACGTGCCGGCCTGATCCAACATCTGCGCGACGGCCAGGCCGATCCCGAGCGCCTGCGCGAGCTGGAGCAATGCCACGACCTGGACCTCTTCGATCTGCTGGCCCATCGCGGCTTCGCCGCCTCGCCCCTCACGCGACGCGAGCGCGCCGACGGCTATCTGCTCGCGCGAGCATCTGAGATCCTTGGCGACCGGAGCCACCCACAAGACCATCTATATGCCGACCCTGGAGCAGTTCCGGATCTGCGCGCCGCCGCGCCCGGAGCAGGAACGGATCGTTCGCCGACTCCGGGACCAACTCGCCGCAGCAGAGTCCGCCCACCTCGCCGCCGAGGCTCAGCTCAAGGAGATCCAGCGCCTGCCCGAGCGCATCCTCGCGACGGCTTTCGGGGATGGCGAGCGCGCGGCCTGAGTCCGGCTGGCGTATCGCATGAAAACAGTCATCGCCGGTTGCGG
>NZ_DATITZ010000164.1:0-21071 GCF_035467215.1 Thiocapsa sp.
AGTCGACCTGCTTGATTTCCACACAACGATATCTACGCTTGCTCATGGGGACACCTCCAACGTTCTCGGGTCATACCGACAAGTCAAGCACCTGCCGGCCGAGCTATGAGGGTCCCCGTTACCTTTTTTATAACTGACTACCCGTTCATGTCGATTTTGAATCGTTCTTTGTTTGCTCGATACCGACATTCGTTATCGACGCCACGAAGCGCAATGAACCCGAATTCAACCGGATATCGGGCCTGGTCGTCGATAATTGGCTTCGGCCCGGCGGGGTCGGCGGGAGACTGTGATTCCACAGTTTACCGACTCCGTCGGCAGGACTAACATACCGGGCTTTTCAGCGTCCGGGCGCAGTCGCGCGGGAGAGCACTTGGCACAGCCTTCGGATACCCGCTACCTGGTCGCGCCGGGCGGCACCTTACGCGGGCACCTGCGCGTTCCGGGCGACAAGTCGATCTCGCATCGCTCGATTATGCTGGCCGCGATCGCGGAGGGTGAAACCCGCATCAGCGGGTTCCTCGAGGGCGCGGATGCCTTGGCGACCTTGGACGCCTTCCGGCGCATGGGCGTGCGGATCGAAGGCCCAGACGGCGGCGAGGTGCGCGTGCAGGGTGTCGGGATGCGGGGTCTGCGTGCCCCCGACGGCCCGCTCGACATGGGCAATTCGGGGACCTCGATGCGGTTGCTCTCGGGTCTCTTGGCCGGTCAGTCGTTCCCGGTCACCTTGATAGGCGATGCCTCTCTGTCCAAACGCCCGATGCGGCGCGTTACCGAGCCGTTGGCGCAGATGGGTGCGCGGATCGGCACGACCGAGGGCGGTACGGCGCCGCTTGAGCTCACGCCGGTGGATCGTCTGACGGGGCTCGACTATGTGATGCCGGTGGCCAGCGCGCAGGTGAAATCGAGCCTCTTGCTGGCGGGCCTCTATGCCGAGGGCGAGACCTGCGTGACCGAGCCCGCGCCGACGCGCGATCACACCGAGCGCATGCTCACGGCCTTCGGTTACTCGGTGCGGCGACATGCGTCCAAGGTCTGCCTGACCGGTGGCGGACGGCTGACGGGTTGTCGGTTGACGATACCTGCCGACATCTCCTCTGCGGCCTTTTTCCTCGTCGGCGCCAGCATTGCGCCCGGCTCGGATCTGATCCTGGAGGGTGTCGGGATCAATCAGACGCGGGTCGGCGTCATCAACATCCTGCGCGCCATGGGCGGGGACATCGAGCTGATGGATCGGCGCACGGCCGGCGGTGAGCCGGTTGCGGATATTCGGGTACGTCATGCGCGTCTGCGCGGAATCCGCATCCCGGTCGATCAGGTGCCGCTGGCGATCGACGAGATGCCGGTCCTCTTCATCGCCGCAGCCTGTGCCGAGGGCGAGACCATCCTCACCGGTGCGGAGGAGCTGCGGGTGAAGGAGAGCGACCGCATCCAGGTGATGGCCGACGGTCTGGCCAAGCTCGGGGTCTGTGCCGAGCCGCTGCCGGACGGGATGCGCATCTTCGGCGGGGCGCTGGGCTCGACGGGCGATGCGGCGGCAATCGATGCTCCCTGGATCGATGCTCACGGCGACCATCGAATCGCCATGTCTCTCGCCATCGCGGCCTTGCGGGCGAGCGGCCCGGTCGCGATCCGGGACTGCGCCAACGTCGAGACCTCTTTCCCGGGGTTCGTCGAGTTGGCCGCATCGGCCGGCTTGAGCATCCAAGCGACCCGAGGCTAAGGCGATGCCGGTCCCGGTCATCACGATCGACGGTCCGTCCGGAACGGGCAAGGGAACGATTGCCGAGCTGCTGTCGGACCGACTCGGCTGGTGCTGTCTGGACAGCGGCGCGCTCTATCGCGTGCTCGGTCTGGCCGCGGAGCGCCGCGGGGTGTCGCTCGACGACGCCGAGGCCGTCGCCGAGGTCGCGGCCGACCTGCCGGTCGCCTTCGTCTCCGGCCGGGTGCTCCTGGACGGCGAGGACGTGAGCGAGGCGATCCGTACCGAGCAGACGGGGATGGCCGCCTCGCGTGTCGCCGTCCATCCGCCGGTGCGCGATGCCTTGCTGCAGCGCCAACGTGCCATGGCCGGCCCGCCCGGCCTGGTCGCCGACGGGCGGGACATGGGCACGGTCGTGTTTCCGCTGGCCCCGTTGAAGATCTTTCTCGACGCCAGCGCCGAGGTGCGTGCGGATCGCCGTTATAAACAGTTGAAAGGAAAGGGGTTGGATGCTAACCTCCCCGACCTTGTAGAAGACATCCGGGCGCGGGACGCGCGTGATCGCGGTCGCAGCGTGGCACCCTTGTGTGCGGCGGACGACGCGATCGTCGTGGATTCCACCGCGATGTCCATCCAAGAAGTGCTCGATCGGGTCCTGAAAGAGGTGAGGCGCGTCTTTCCGGAGCTGGTCCTCTAAGACATCGGCAGTCCGTCCCGCGGTACCTCTGTCGATCCGGTCGGGTCGGCGCCGAATGCGCCGACCTTTTCATCTCATTCATACCCCTCGTCCCGGATGGGACGGGTCAGCGCGCCGTTCTCAGGATAATTTCATCTTATGACCGAAAGCTTTGCCGAACTATTTGAACAGAGTCTGAGCACCACCCAGCTGCAGCCTGGCACCATCGTTATCGGAACCGTGATCGAGATCACCTCCGACAACGTTGTGATCAATGCCGGGCTCAAGTCCGAGGGCGTGATCCCCAGAATTCAATTCATCGGCCCGGATGGCCAGCTGGAGGTCGCCGTCGGCGACGAGGTCGAGGTTGCCCTGGACGCGGTCGAGGACGGCTTCGGCGTGACCCGTCTCTCGCGCGAGAAGGCAAAGCGGTTCGCCGCATGGGATCATCTGGAGAAGGCGTTCGAGGCTGCCGATACCGTCAAGGGCATGATCAACGGCAAGGTCAAGGGCGGTTTCACCGTCGACCTGGGCACCGTGCGCGCCTTCCTGCCGGGTTCGCTGGTGGATGTGCGCCCGGTGCGCGACACCACCTACCTCGAAGGCAAGGAGCAGGAATTCAAGGTCATCAAGCTTGATCGCAAGCGCAACAATGTCGTCGTCTCCCGCCGCGCGGTGGTGGAAGAGGAATACAGCGCCGAGCGCGATACCCTGCTGAAGAACCTGGAAGAGGGCATGGAGGTCAAGGGTATCGTCAAGAACCTGACCGACTACGGCGCCTTCCTGGATCTGGGCGGCATCGATGGCCTGCTGCACATCACGGACATGGCCTGGCGTCGCGTCAAGCATCCCTCCGAGGTGGTCGAGATCGGCGACGAGGTCACCGTGAAGGTGCTCAAGTTCGACCGTGACCGTCAGCGCGTCTCCCTGGGTCTGAAGCAGATGGGCGAGGACCCCTGGGTCAATATCTCGCGTCGCTATCCCGAGAGCACCCGTGTCTTCGGCAAGGTCACCAACATCGCCGACTACGGCTGCTTCGTGGAGATCGAAGAGGGCGTCGAGGGTCTGGTCCACGTCTCCGAGATGGATTGGACCAACAAGAACATCCACCCGAGCAAGGTCGTCAACCTCGGCGACGAGGTCGAGGTCATGGTGCTGGATATCGACGAGGAGCGTCGCCGCATCTCGCTCGGCATCAAGCAGTGCGCCATGAACCCCTGGGACGAGTTCGCCGTCACCCACAAGAAGGGCGATCACGTCTCCGGCAAGATCAAGTCCATCACGGACTTCGGCATCTTCATCGGTCTGGACGGCGGCATCGACGGTCTGGTGCATCTCTCCGACATCTCCTGGGACGAAGCCGGCGAGCAGGCCCTGCGTCGCTACAAGAAGGGTGATGAGCTGGAGACGGTGGTGCTGTCGGTCGATCCGGAGCGCGAGCGTATCTCCCTGGGTGTCAAGCAGTTGGATAAGGATCCCTTCTCCAGCTTCGTCGCCCTGCACGAGAAGGGCAGCGTCGTTACCGGCGTCATCCTGGACGTGGATCCCAAGGGTGCGACCATCGCCCTGGCCGACGGCGTGGAAGGCTATCTGCGTGCCTCCGAGATCTCGCGCGACCGCATCGAGGATGCCCGTGCCGTTCTGAAGGCGGGCGAAGAGATCGAGGCCAAGTTCCTGGGCGTCGATCGCAAGAATCGCACCCTTTCGCTCTCTATGAAGGCGAAGGATGTCGAGGAAGAGCAGGCGGCCATCAAGGGCTACTCGCGCGATCCGTCCACCGCGACGACCCTTGGCGATCTCCTCAAAGAGCAGATGGAAGAGGCCCAGCGCGGGGGCTGATTCCCTTCGTGACCTCTTGATTGATGTCTCTTTAGGCGGGGCCCGTCATGCGGGCCCCTTCTCCTTTTCCAGGAGTCGACACCATGACAAAATCCGAGCTGATCGACGTTCTGGCGGCGGCGCAAGACCACCTTCCCTACAAAGACGTGGAGGAGGCGGTTCGCAAGACCCTCGATCGCATGAGCACGGCGCTTGCCACCGGCGAGCGGATCGAGATCCGAGGTTTCGGAAGCTTTTCGCTGCACTACCGGCCGCCCCGGATCGGGCGTAACCCGAAGACCGGCGATTCAGTCGCCCTGGCCGGGAAGCACGTCCCCCATTTCAAGCCCGGCAAGGAGCTCCGGGACCGCGTCAACCAAGCGTTTCAAGACGAGCAGGGCATGCAGGAAGAAGAGCGCATCCCGCTTGTCGCTGCCTCTCGCTGATCCTTGTACTACCGGGCACCGCGTTCTGCGGTGCCCTTTCGGTCTGTACCTTCCGTACCCTGATCGCCATGCTCTAAGCTGTCGGTGCGAATGTATTCGCCTACACGCTGGTTTCGCCCGCGAGGCGCTCGGCGGTGCCGCCACGTCGGCTGTGCGAATCAATTCGCACCTACGGACGGGGCGTCTCTTTCTGTGAGATCGTCTGGTAACGGTTCAGAAACAACTTAGCCGTTCCGGTTCATTCTCCCCCTCTCCCCAACCCCTCTCCCGCGAGGGGAGAGGGGCTAAGATGGATCACCTGTTGTTGCACGGTTGCCCAAGTTGTTTACCCCGGGACCGAGTCGGGATCCTAGACCTGCGTGCAGGCATCGGCAGTCCGTCGAGTACCCCTTGTCCGCGTGTTATCCCCGTGCCCGAAGCGACCGTGGGGCTTGCGGCGCGACGACGCGGGTCTCGGATCTCGGCTCCGTCGCTGCCCGAGGCGCAGCGGTGTGTTCGGGGTCTTCTCGGGCAATGGCTCGATCGCGCGGGAAGACGCAGGTAAAGGCCGAGCCCCGATCGATCTCGCTTGCAATCAGCAGGCGCGCATCGTGCCGGTTCATGATGTGCTTGACGATGGCGAGACCGAGTCCGGTGCCTCCGGATTCGCGCGACCGGGCCTTGTCGATCCGATAAAAACGTTCGGTTAGCCTCGGCAGATGCTCGGGCTCGATGCCGGGTCCGTTGTCTTCCACGCGCAGCTCCAGGCGGTCGTTCCATGCCGACCAGCGGATGCGGATCTCGGTCCCGTCCGGGGTGTGCTTGATCGCGTTGAAGATGAGATTGGAGAAGGCGCTGCGCAGCTCGGGCGGGCTTCCGAGCAGGAGCAGATTCTCGTCGATGTCGGTCGATAACTCATGCCGGCCGTTGCTCAGTGCATGGGCCTCTTGAAGGATCAGATGCAGCTCGTCCGGGACATCGACAGGCTCCTGCACCTCCGGGTGCTCGTGCATCTCCAGGCGCGAAAGTGTCAGCAGGTCTTCGATGATGAGGCGCATGCGCTCGGCCTGATTGTGCATCAGGGTCAAGGGACGACGATGATTCGGCGGTGTGGCCGCGGCGTCGATCAGGCCCTCGAGGAAGCCGGCGATGACGGTCAAGGGCGTGCGCAGCTCATGGGATGCGTTGGCGACGAAGTCGCGCCGGATCATGTTCAGGTGATAGATCTTGGTGATGTCACGTGCGACCACGAGGCGCTGGCGTTTGCGCTCCCCGAAGGGGGTGATGCGCAGCGACAGCATCAGGGCGCGGTTGTGCTCCGGGGCGAAATCCATCGGTCTTAAGGATTCGCCGGTCTCGACGAAGTCCTTGAGATCCGGATGGGTCAGGATCTCGAACAGCGGCCGCCCGTCGTCCTCGGGCCAATGCACGTTCATCAGGCGCGCCGCCGCGGGATTTGCCCAATCGACTCGATGCAGCTTATCGAGGATGACCAGGCCGTCCGGGACCGCGTTGGCGGCCTCGCGAAAGCGACGGGTGAAGCGGATCTGGCGCTTGCGCCCCTTGCGCCCGCGTTGCTGATACTGCGCGATGCTGCGATAGATCTCGCCCCAGAGGCCGCGCGGAAAGGGCGGGATGAGCCGGTGGTGACGCCGGATCAAGAGCGCGAGATGCGTGAGCAGGTAGAGATGACGCAGCAGATAGGCGACGAGGATGGGCGTCCAGGCCCAAGCCCATTCGGACGCGACCAGCCACGGCACGGTGCACAGGACGATCGTGGCCGTGAACAGCCACAACTCGAACGACAGGGCACGACGCCAGGACTCTCCTCGTGGGTGCGGCTTGGCGGCCAAGCGCGTCAGGTCTTGTCCGAGAAACGATAGCCCACGCCGCGCACGGTCTGGAGCAGTCGGTCATGGCCCGACGTCTCGAGTGCCTTGCGCAGGCGGCGGACATGCACGTCGACCGTGCGTTCTTCCACATAGACCTGATCGCCCCAGACCTGATCGAGCAGCTGCGAGCGGCTGAAGGCACGATCGGCGTGGGTCATGAAGAAATGCAGGAGTCGATATTCGGTCGGGGCGATGTCGACGGGACGTCCCTCGGCGGTGACGCGATGACTGATGTTGTCGATGCGCAGACCCCCGACGTCGATCTCGTCCGCCGGCTCGTCGGTCTTCGCGCGCCGCAGGACCGCCTTCACGCGAGCAACCATCTCGCGCGGCGAGAAGGGCTTGGCGATGTAGTCGTCGGCCCCGGTATCGAGACCCTTGATCCGGTCCTCCTCCTCGCCGCGAGCGCTGACCATGATGATGGGTACGGCGCGGCTCTTGGGGCTCTGCTTGAGCTGTTGGGCCAGCTCGAGACCCGAGCGCCCCGGCAGCATCCAGTCGAGAAGGATGAGGTCCGGGCTTTCGTTGGTCAGGAGCTTGCGCGCCTCATCCGCATGGGCGGCCTCGATCACGCGATAGTCGGCGTTTTCGAGTGCGAAACGCATGACCTCGCGAATATCCGGTTCATCGTCGACGACAAGAATGGTGGTCATGGTGTTCTGAACCGTGTCGAGAGTGATCTGAGATGTTTCAAATGGGCCTCGGCCCCGCAGCGGCTTTCCACCGTCGCCGTCGACGCGGTTCGGGTGATGACCTCGAATGCGCAGTGCGGGTCCGCCAAGGCTCACGTGGCCTCGCCTGATGGGGCAAGTCGACTGACGCGCATTCTATTGAGGTTTGATGACGGTGCTATGACGGCAGCGCCTTCAGCTCGGCCTCGACCTTGGTGAAGCGGGCAGCGAGTCCCTCGTGTTTGCTCTTGTCCGCGCGACTGACCAAAACGATCGCGAGTGTCCCGAGGAGGATGCCCGGCACGATCTCGTACAGGTCGAAAATCCCGCCCTGGAGCTGTCGCCATCCCAGGACTGTCAAGCCGCCGACCAGGATCCCGGCGAGCGCACCGAGACCGGTCATGCGCGGCCAATACAGCGAGAGGACCAGAACCGGGCCGAAGGCTGCACCGAAGCCGGCCCAGGCGTAGGCGACCAGATCGAGCACCATGGCATCCGGGTCCAGTGCCAGCCAGAAGGCAGCGGCCGCGATCACGACGACCGTGATCCGCCCGACGGCGACCAGCTCGCGCGCCCCGGCCGTGCGCCGGAGCAGGGTGCGATAGAGGTCTTCGGTAAAGGTCGACGACGACACCAACAGCTGGGAGTCGGCGGTACTCATGATCGCGGCAAGGATGGCGGCCAGGAGAAAACCTGCGATCAACGGATGAAACAGCAGATCCACGAGCAGGATAAAGACGGTCTCGCGCGCCTCGGGCGCGAGCGGCTGCTCGATGATCAGGATGCCGGCAAGACCGGTCAAGGTGGCGCCCGCGAGCGTGAATGCGACCCAGGTGACGGCGATCCAGCGCGCCATCGGGACCTTTCGCGGCGACGCGATGGCCTGGAATCGGGCGAGGATATGCGGCTGACCGAAATAACCCAGGCCCCAGGCCGCCAGGGACAGGATACCGATAAAGCCCAACGCGCTGCCGTCGGCGCGGGTGAAGGGATCCAGGAGGTTCGGGTTCGCGGCCTCGATCACCTCGAGCGCCAAAGCGGTATCGCCGATCTGCGACAGGGCCACCCAAGGCACGGCGACGAGGGCCACCGCCATCAGCATCCCCTGCAGGACGTCGGTCCAGGAGACGGCCAGAAACCCGCCGACCGCGGTGTAGACCATGATGGACAGCACCCCGATCGACACCGCCCAGATGTAGGGCAAACCGAATACGGATTGGAAGAGCTTGCCCCCCGCCACCAAGCCGGCGCTGGTGTAGAGCAGAAAAAACAGCAGGATGAACAGGGCGGCGATGCCGCGCAGCCATCCCGCCCGGTCATCGAAACGGTTGGCGAAATATTCCGGCAGGGTCAGGGCGTTGCCGTACGCCATGCTGAAGACACGCAGGCGTGCCGCGACCAGGCGCCAGTTCGCCCAGGTGCCGAGCAAGAGGCCGCCGGCGAGCCAGATCGACTCCACGCCGGCCGCGTAGGCGAATCCGGGTAGGCCGAGCAGCAGCCAGCCGCTCATGTCCGAGGCGCTTGCGCTCAATGCGGCCACCCCGCTGCCGAGCCGCCGCCCGCCGAGGATGAAGTCGGATAGATCCCGGGTGCGTCGATAGGCGTACCAACCGATCATCCAGACCACCGCGAAGTAGACGGCGAAGGTGAATGCGAGAAGGAATGGATTCTGGGTCGACATGCGGGGTCCCTGCAGCTGGCCGATTCGCCTTGTCGGATCGGTCTCGGATCGTTAGTTTAGGGTTTGCCGGCGGTCGTTACCAAACCGAGGGTCAGCATCGAGCCAACGAGCGGAGTTTTCGCCTCCTGCTGTGCCCCTGTCGACGCACCAGCTCGCATGTCGGCTTCGGGCCGCACCGGCGCATTGACCAGATCTGAGGAATCTCCCATGAGCGAAGCACGGATCCTGAAACGTGAGCCTGTCTTTCAAGGACGGGTGATCGACGTCGCCCTCGAGACTGTCGCCATGCCCTCCGGGCAGGAGGTGCAGCTCGAGATCATCCGTCACCCCGGCGGGGCGGCAACGGTTGCCCTGGACGAGCAGGACCGGGTCTGTCTGCTGCGCCAGTTTCGACATGCGGCGGACGGTTGGCTCTGGGAGCTTCCGGCCGGAAAGATCGACCCGGGCGAGACGCCGATCGAGACCGCGACGCGAGAGTTGGCGGAGGAGGCGGGTCTGCTCGCCGAGGATTGGACCGATCTCGGACACATGCACAGCTCGCCGGGGGTCTTCACCGAGGTGATTCACCTCTGGATGGCCCGCGGGCTGACCCGCCAGCCCCACGTCCATGAGCACGACGAGCTGATCGAGATCCATTGGCTGCCTCTGGCCCAAGCGCTCGATTGGTGCAACGACGGCGAGATCACCGACGCCAAGACACTCATCGGTCTCTATCGCGCGCACGGCATGATCAAGGGTGCCCTCGAAATGCTCTCCGAGGACGCGGGCTGCTAAACCGCGCCCAGCGCGGTATGCGATGTTTTTGGGTGGGATCGGCCCCGGCAGTCTTGACGACCGTTGGAGCCGGCGCGGTTTAGAATATAAAAACAGATCATGTTGAGCCGCGTCCCCCATTAAGGGTTATGGATGCACCAAACGTCGAGTTCATTCGAACGTGAGTATCTCGCTCTGGACGCGGTTCAACGCACCGGCCGCGGGCGCATAAGACGTATTCGCCCGATCAGAACTCGCCCCGCCTCGACCGTCGCGGCCAGCGTGATCAGCGCAGCGACCAGCACCGGGCCGAAGGGCTGGTCCAGCGCCAGTGCCGCGAGATAGGCCAGCAGATAGCCGCCGACGCCGATCAAACCGCAGAGCACCAGCGTCCAGGTCCAGCCGGGGGCGATTCGAAAGGCGATCCAAGCCGGCACCAAGACGAGTGCGAAGGCGCCCATCAGACCGACAGTCGCCGTCCCGATCGCCATGGCGAGGGCGGTCAGCAGGTCGAAGCTCAGGTGCCAGCGGTGTGCCGGCAGGCGGTTCGCGGTCTCGTCGTGCGGAAAGAAACGGGCGCGCATCAGCCGGGGCACGAGTCTGGGCAGGGCGGCCGCGGAGAGCCCGGCGAGCGCGAGTGCGGCGATCAATTCCAGCACTCCCGCGAAATAGAGCTGACCGTCGACGAGCGCATGCCCGAGTGTCGCGCCGAGACTGGTGTTGGCTGCGATCAGAAAGAGCGCCGACCACCCGAACAGGATCATGAATCCGTAGGCGAGATTGCCGCGTGCCCCGGTGAATGATTTGACCGCGCCGCCGGCCAGCGCGCCGAGCGGTGCGCCGAGCACCGCGGGCAGACCGAGCGCGAGTCCGAGCAGAGCGCTCGCGGCGGCCAGTTGCGCCAGCCCGAGTGCGGCCAGCCATTCATCTCGAAGCAGCAGCAAGGCCCCGATCGGCGGCAAGACCAGCGCGATGGCCATCCCGGTGATCACCGGCAGCCGAAACAAGGGATCTAGAAGGAGATCGAGCGCGTTCATGCGATCTCGATCATTCGCGAGCAAGTTTCCTCGAGAAATCGTCGCTCGTGGCTGACGAGCAGCACGCCCCGGTCCGGTAGAGATTGCGCGCCGTTCCTATTTCGACGGGCGAGCCGGCTCGGGGCGAGCATCTCGGTCAACAGGGCCTCCCGCTCGGGATCGAGGTTGTTGGTGGGCTCGTCGAGCAGGATCAGATCGGCCCGACCGGCGATGGCGGCCCAGACGCACAAGAGCTGATACTGACCGCCGCTCAGGCGGTCGATGCGCTGTCTCGAAACCGCTTGGATGGCGGCGGGCATCCCCTGCAAGGACGCGCCGGCAAAGTGCAGCAGCTCGCGTCCCGTCACCGGCATGCTCGCCAGGCGGATCGGCTGCTGCGCCTGATAGGCGATGACCAGACCGGGCATCCGCAGGATCCGTCCGGCGAGCAGGTCAGCGCGGTCGGCAATGGCGTTGAGCAGCGTGGACTTGCCGCACCCGTTCGCGCCCCAAAGACCGACCACCTCGCCGGGGAAGACGTCGAGCGAGAGGGGCCCGACCACCGGCCGGCCATAGCCGGCGACGAGATCCTCCACGCGTAGCAGCGGCCCGCTCACCGAGCTTGCGACAGGGTGTCCACCCAGAGGTCGATGTGGTCGAGATAACCGACTCCGTCGGCGCCCATCGGTGGGTCGAGCGAGAGACGGCGGGCTTCCCAACCCAAGCCCTTGGCCAGGCGTTCCGGTGCCTGTGCCGAGGCGTAAGGGGCATAGACGATCACGCCGGGTCGATCCCGAAGCCGCTCCGACAGGGTTTTGATCTGCTGGGCCGTCGGCGGTACGCCCGGGATCTCCTCGATGGTGCCCAGCAGCGGAACATCGAAGCGATCGAGCAGATAGAGCGCATCTCGATGATAGAGGACCACGCCCGGTGCACTCGCTAGCTGGGCTTGCCAAGCGTCCATGCGTTGCTCGACCGCAGCGGCGAAGGAGCGCGCGTTGGCCCGATAGGTCTCGGCGCCCGCAGGATCGAGCAGTGCCATGCGCTCGCTCAGTGCGGACGCGACGATCGCCATCCGCACCGGATCCATGTTGACGTGCGGGTTGCCCACCGGATGGACATCGCCGAGCGCACGATCCGCCGGCGCGCCGATCTCCAAGAGCTCGACCTGGGCCGCGGCCTCGAAATAGCCCGGCTGGCCGGGCAGGATCCGCGGGTTGGCGGCACTGCCGATCGCCACCGGCAGCCAGCCGACCTCGAGCTCAGCACCCACCGCGACGACCAGATCCGCGTCGCGCATTTCGCGAATCATGGTCGGCTTGGCTTGGAGCATATGCAGATCGCGATCCGGTGAGGCTAGCACCGTGACCTGCACGCGCCCGGCACCGACCGTGCGAGCCAATGCGCCGATACTCGAGCTGGTCGCCACGACATCGAGCTCGGCGGCCTGCGCTGCCCCGAAGGTCAGCAGACCTCCGAGAATGAATCCAACAAGACCTTTGACCATGACGACTCCCGGGTCAACCGCGTAAAACAAAACGACGATTTCGAACCGATGTAAACCAAGACTGATCCATCCTGAAATCGCGTCGGCTCCAAGATCGGGGACACATGAGGATCCCGATCCCGCGTGAACCCGCTGCATGTCCCGCGGGACGCGATTTCAGCGGGACGCGATTTCAGCAAGGCGCGATTTCAGAAGGGGTGTGCCCCGTGCGAGCCCATACTCACCAGGAACTGAAGGTAAAAGGCGTCGAACCGCTCGCGCTCGCCCGGCGCCTGCAAAATGTCGTTGTGCGCATATTGGGCGCGCAGTCGCGAGAACTCCGAGAGGTTCCAGGTGACATCGAAGGCCCACCGATCCGACGAGCCGAAGCTCGCGTCCTTACCGTCGCTAATCTCGTTTGTCATCCCGAGCACATCGTAACGGAGTCCGGCCGTCCATTTCGGGGCGAATCCATAGATCGCCTGGGCATAGAGCCCGTCCGTGGTGAAGGTGCGGCGTGAGCCGACGATCTCCGGATGGGCGCTCGAGGTGATCGTCATCTCCTTGATCGAGCGAAGGTACTCGCTCTGAAACTTAACGCTCTTGTGTCCGTGGGCGCCGCCGCCGTCGTACTTGTAGACGAGGTCGACACCCCACAGCTGTGCGTTGCCGGCGAGACCATTGCTGTGGATCTCGATCTCGTGATCCTCGTCATGAGCGTCGTCGTCGTGACCATGGGTATGCTCTTGCACCTCTTGGTGCTGGGTGTTGTTCGCGTAGGACAGCCCGAGCTGAAGCGCATGATTGACCCCGATCTCGGGTGCGACCTTGGCGAAGGCGGTCCAGAGCCGCGGGCCGTCGTCGGGGTCGTCGAGCTCCAGCGCCGCCCGGTCGTCGTCGCCCAAGGTCGCCCCGAAGATCTCTTGGTTGCCTTGCAGGCCTTCGACGCCGAGCAGGGTATAGAAAGGCAGCTTCGGGAGCCAGGTCAGTTGAAGCCCGGTGTCCTGAAGCCCGTGCGGGCCGAGCAGATTCAGGTAGGGCAGGTTCTGATCGACGAAGTCCCATTGATGGGGATGCTGCCGATTGATGTAGCCGAAGTCGCTGAGGAACTTGCCGCCTTTCACGCGCAGTCCGGCCGGGAGGCTGCGGGTCTGAAAGTAGCCCTCTTCCAGCTCGACGGTGCCGTCCCCGTCGATCGCGATGAACAGGGAGGCATCGAAGTAGGGGTCGACGGTCGCGGAGAAGGCGATCTCGGCCTCCCGGAAGTTGAAGCCGTTCTCGGCGAGGCCGTGCGCGTGGCCTCCGTGCTCCTCGTCGTCGTGGTCGTGACCCTGGTCGGCACGGAGCGAAGGCTGGTAGGCGAGTCCGACGAGCGCCGCACCCTCGCCGTCGATCCCGTCATTGTAATAGTTGCCGTCGAGGAAGACCGAGATCTGCGGGTTGAACGCATTGCCCGAGCCCAGTGCGCCGAGACCCGTCTTGCCCGGCTCCGGGCTCGCGGGCGGCGTGACGAGCGGCGCGGTCATCGGTCGGGACTCGGCCGAGGCGACCCGCGCGGCTTGCTCCGCGCGAGCCGCAGCCGACTCCGAACGCGTTGCCGCCCGAGTCGCGTCACGCTCCGCCTGCGCGAGGCGGGACTCGAGATCCTGGATCCGGCGCTCGTACTCGGACTTCATCTGATCCACCATCGCGCGGAGCTCCGCGATCTCGGCGTCCGTGGCGGCGAACGCGGTCATCGGTGTCGACAAGGCCAATGCGATGGCGATCCCTAGCCCGGATCTTCGCGTGAGCCGGTGCCGGATCGCAGGCCCGTCCGCAACCGGACCCCGTAAGTCGAGGTTATAACATTTCATAGGTAACGCGAGCTCTCTGGGATTGCAGGAACGTCATGCGCAGGTGCATAGACCGAGGTCGATTCAGCCGCAGCGCTGCGCAAGGGCGGTTTTGGCTCCACCATCCCGGTGGACCGCTTGCGTTTTCGGTGGCCGGACCGGCGACCGGGAACGGCTTGCCTCCGATAGACTTGCCGAAGGCCACCCGAATACGCGATGCTCAGCGGATGTCACCTGGATTGCCGGCGGTCCGACCGCCCGAGGCCTAGGACGGTGCGCGGTGCATAACCCGTCGCGGTATGCCGGCGAGATCTGCGGCGGTTTGCTCGCAAACAGGGTGTTGCATCGGGACCGACGGGTTGTTCTGTCCGGGTGTCGACAGCGTGTCCGGGTCAGCCTCCACAAGGAGGGTGCTGGAGGCTTGTTATGTTATTACATATTCGATCTGCGTCAAGGTGAGGGGGTGTCCGATGGCAGAGGATCCAGGGTCCGACTATTCTCCCGGTCCGGATGAGGAGTACATGAACGAGCGACAGCTCGCCTACTTTCGCGCCAAGCTGCTCGCTTGGCGCGCCGAGCTTTTGGAAGAGGCCCAAGGAACGCTCGACGGCTTGCGCGATACCGCCCATCAAGAGGTCGGCGACGATGTGGATCGCGCCACCCGCGAGGCGGATCAGGCGCTCGAGCTGAGGACCCGCGACCGTTGTCGCAAGCTGGTCCACAAGATCGACGAGGCGTTGGAGCGTATCGAGGACGGAAGCTACGGCTACTGCGAGGAGACCGGCGAGCCGATCGGCCTGGCGCGCTTGGAGGCACGTCCGGTTGCGACCCTCTCGGTCGAGGCGCAGGAGCGTCGCGAGATCAAGGAGCGCCAGCAATTGAGCGGTGCCATGTGAGGCCGGTCCCGGCCCCGTCCCCGGGCGGGGGCGGTGCGGGCCGGTCGGTGCTCAGCGCGGGCCGATATTGATGCCGATCGACAGGCGCGGCAACCCACTGCGATTGGTCTCGACGGCATGCGGGAGATGCGGCGGGAAGAAGAGGAAGGTTCCGGCACGGGGCTCGATGTGAATCGTCGATGGCCCGTCGTAGAGGATCAGATCGCCCGAGTCCGGCGGGATCGCGACGTAATAGACGCCGGAGAGCAGCTCGTCGTGCTCGTCGTGGGTGTGCTCCGAGGTGCTTTGACCCGGCCCCGTGAGATTGAGCCAAAACCCGCAGCGCAGCTTCCCGGGCGATTGCCCGAGGATCAGAGCGGCGCAGGCGAGCGCCTGATCCAGGACCGGCAGTACCGCCGGGATGCGTGTGCGCTCGATGTACAGATTTTCGAACCGACCGCCGATAAAATGGGTGCGACGCTCGAAATCACCCTCTCGCATCCCGTTCACCGCAGCCACGATGGCCGTGTTGATCCGCTCGGCGTCGGCAAGTCCGCAGCGATGGACGTCGGCGTTGGACCAACCGACTCGGTTCGGCACTGCAGGAGCGGGTTCGCTCCCGCCGAGCGCGATCCTTTTCGTGGTTCCTTGCGAATCCGGCATGGCTTGTTTCATCGAGCTGTCTTCCCCCTTCGTTCCGTCGAGATCGGGTCGAGTGTGCGCTCCGCCGCCGATTCTTTTTGCACGAGACACCTTCTTCGAGGTGCCGGGCTTCCCAAACGCAACGCCGCACCTTGCGCCGCGCCGTGCGAGGTACGTCCAACCGTCGGCTCAAGCTGTGCCTCGTGTCGTCGGCACAACCTCTGGTACCGGGTTTTTCGTCAATCGCCCTATGGCGCGCGGCCGCCCCAAGGCAGAATCGGCACGGCCGTGATGCTGTTCTTGGGCGAGCCTTCGATGACCCTGTCGCTGTAGCTCAAATAGACCAGCGTATGACGGGGCGCGTCGTAGAAGCGCACGACCTGGAGGCTCTTGAACAACAGAGAGGTGCGCTTCTTGAAGACCTCGTCGCCGTCCTGCTTGCCGTCGCGAATGTCGTCGCTCAGCGTGATGGGACCGACCTGGGCGCAATGGATCGCCGCATCGGAGGTGTCCTCCGCGACGCCGACCGCACCCGAAACACCCCCCGTCTTGGCGCGACTCAGATAACAGGCCACGCCCGGGATCGCCTCGTCTTCGAAGACCTCGATGACGACCTTGTCGTTCGGGCCCATCCACTTGAACTTGGTGGCGACGCTGCCGATGATCTCGGCGGCGGCCGTGCCGATCAGGAAGAACAGGGCCAGCCCGAGCGCGATGTGTGTTCTCATGAGGTCGATCTCGATTGGTGGCGATGTTGAGCCTTAGGCGCTTTCCGGTAATGATCATCCCGGCCGTGCGTGTCACCAATGCTTACCGGGCGACTAAAGTCGCCCCTACATGTTGGTCGATGCTTTCCCGGAAATGACCTTATCCCGCGAAGAGTCGATCGGACTCGCTGCGGCTGCGTGTCAGGGCGTCCTCGATGGAGACGCCGAGGAACCAGTTTCCGGTGACGGCGAGCCGCGTCCCGGCAAGGGTTTCGTCGAGCCGTCGTACCCGCGCGGTATGGCCCGTGCGCAGAGCAGGCAAACGATTGCGCACCCGCGCCTGCGCCGCGATGTGGCGCGGCGTGGTGCCCAGCGCGAAACAGGCGCGCTCGATCTGGGCCTGCTCGCTCAGCACGCCGGGTCGGAAGTGGAAGGCGAATCCGCGGTAGCTCGGGTCCGCGAGAAAATCGCGCGAGACGGCCGAGTAGAATGCCTCGTCCACCGCGATGAGGCCGGCAATGGGTTTGAGTCCAAGGTCCGAGGTGCGGAACGCCAAAACCAGGGTCTCGATCTCGGCCACGCCGATATCCGTGATCGCGGCCCGTGCGGCGTCGAAGCCGGCCGGCATCAACGCGGAGGCGACATCGGGCGGCACGGCGAGGGTGAGCGAGCCACAGGTCAACGTCTCCCCGCCGGCCGTGACGCGAAAGCCGCCGCCCTCGCGCTCGATCGCGGAGATCTGTTGTCCGGTGCGGACCTCGAGCCCCTTCTGCGCGGCGATCGCCGCCGGGATGGCGGAGAGTCCGGTCGAGAAGGTGAATGCCTTGATCACGTCCTTGCGGCGCGGTTTGCGACGAAACAGGGCCTCGGCGGGGTAGTCGTCGGCCGGCTGGCAGATCACGGCCTGAAAGGCGTGACGCAGCAGGTCACGGTAGTTGCGTTGTCCGAGCACGTCGCCGTAGTAGTCGGAGACGCTGCGCCCTTCCTTGGGGGCGGAGAAGATCTTCGGAATCGAGCGCACCGCCTCCCAGAGGTGCAGCGCCGAGAGGATCGAGCCGCGCTGCCCGCCTTTCCAGAGAAGATAGCCGACCTTCCCCTTGGGCTGAACGTGTCGGGTCAATCCGAGATCGTCCAGGATCGACAGCAGATTGCCGTAGCTATTGAAGCAGGTGTGACCGCCGGCCTCGGTCCAGAAGCCGCCGAGCTCCGGAAAACTCTGGCTGTTGATGCAACCGCCGACACGGTCCGAGGACTCCAGTACGAGCGTCCGGCGACTGCGGCGGGCGGCGAAATGGGCGGCGCCCAAGCCGCTGATGCCGGCGCCGATGACGATATGGTCCAAATCCCTGCTCATATTCTGCTCTTAAACCGAACCGGGGCGGTATGCGTGGTTTGTTGGATTAGTTTGGCCGCGTCAGCCCCGACAACTGTCGGAGCTGACGCGGTTTAGGCGAATGCGTCAGCCGGGCGGATCCCGGGTCTCCTCGCTGCGAGGGCTCTCGGTCTGCGATCCCTCCGCCGGTGGCTCCATCTCGGCCAGCGAAAGATAGCCGATGTCGGGAATCGGGATCGGCGCGGGCGGCAGCTCGCAGTCCGACAGGCTCCAGTTCTGCCCCGAGACGAGGCTCAGCTCGCCTGTGTCGAAGGCCGCTATGTTAACCGTGCGTGTCGGTTCGAGAAAGTCGTCTTGGGTGGTCGCCAGCGAGAGGGGGAGGGCGTCGGCGCCGCTGCCTTCGGGCGATTCCGGCCGCAGCGGATGGTTGCGGTGCGACGCGGGTGCGGTTCCGGGCGCTTTGCCGGATGGCGCTTCTATGTTCAGGGGCGGGTCCAGCGGTGTCACCGTCAGGAGGGCGCCGGCTTGCTCGAAGACCTCGGTAAAGCGTGCCGTGGTCGCGGCGTCCACGTTGCGTTTGACGATCACCGGCCGCCCGGTGAAGAGGCGCTCGGCACCTGTCGCGCTGAGTTTGAAGAGCGCCGTCAGGCGCTCGCGCGCCCGCGCGAGATCGGCTCCGGGAGCCAGATCGCCCTTGTAGCTGAGGTCGAACCGTCTCTCGGCCATGGTTGATGTCGTGTCGGTGGCTCGGAGCAGAGCCCGGAGCGATGCTGGAGCGATCGCCCGGGCTGGGCGCCCGGGTGGGGTCGGGTCAGAGCGGCTTGGACAGGCTGAATGCACCTCGCACGTCGCCGAGGCTGTAGCCGCGTGCCATGTCGTCAGGATAGCGCTCATCGATCGCTGCCGCGACCTCCGGCGTGATGTCGGTGCCGTGACAGGCGAGGCAGACCTCGCCGGTCGGGATTGCCTTCATGAAGCGAAAAGTCTTGCCGTCGGCGGTCTCGACGACCTCGGCATAGCCCATGGGCTGCACGTCTTCTCCCGCGGCGCGACGGGCGTCGAAGTCCGCGAGGACCTTCTGCTCCCAGGCATCCGGGGTATTGTCGGCGGTGTTGCGGGTCTTGAGGCTGGTCCGACCGACCTCCCAACCGGAGCGCTCGGAGAGGTCGGCTGCGATGGCGGGTGCGCGGTCTTGGCAGACCGCGATGGCGTTGGTCGGTCCGCCCTCCTTGATGGCGGCCTGCAGCTCGCCCTGCAGTGTGGTGGCAAACTCTTTGACGATCCCTTTGGCCTCTTCAGCGTTTGGGTTCGGTGCCGTCTCGGCGCTGAGCGTCGTCGTGGCGAGGATGGCGGTTGCAGCGGTCAGGCGTGCGATCAGCTTCATGCGCAAGGTCTCCGGGTCGATGGTTTGGGGTGTCGGGTCGAGGTGGACGAATGGGTTTGGAGCGGTTCGGGCGGGTTGCCTATCTGAGTTCCCGGCGCGAGGCTCGCTGTCTTTGACGGATCGATCATCGAGAGTTCCGCACGCTCGGACGTCGTGAGGAACTCTAGACGGGATCGGCCCGGCACGCATTGCTTTTTCGATGCATCGCACACGAAAACCCACCCGACGGCGCTTATCCATATATGGTCCGCCCCGCGATGCAAGAGGGAAACCGCTGTTTTTGGCAGAAGGAGACGTTGCAGCCATATATCCGGCATCATCGGGGGTGGTGTCACCGATCCGCGTGCCCTGATGGAATACGCGCGCCTTCCCGTCCTCATCACCCTAACAGTCTCGGCTAAGCCGGCTACTGGATAAGCCAGGTTTTCGGGGAGGCAGGCTGTGCCTTTCATGCCATCACAGTGATATTCACTCTTCGCAACTCGTGGTGCTTGGTGCTTGGTGCTTGGTACTCGTGACTCGTGACTCGTGACTCGTGACTCGTGACTCGGTTGTGGCGACCGATGGGTCGCGGTTTATCCCGGGTGAAGTCGCCTCGCCGGCCTCAGGCGGCGGCCTGGATCGGCTTGCCGGCCGCCGGGTCGTAGGGCTTGCCGCTCGTCATCACCGCATAGGCGACCCGTGCGATCTTGTTGGCCAGCGCCACGACGGCGACATTGGTGTGACGGCGGGTCTTCAGCGCCGTCGCCCAGCGGCTGGTGGCATCCTCCTTACGCTCGACCCAACGCAGCACCGAGCGGGCCCCGTGGATCAGCAGCTGGCGCACATAGACGTCGCCGCGCTTGCTGATGCCGAGCAGACGCTCGCGCCCGCCAGTGCTGTCCTGTCGCGGCACCAAGCCGATCCAGGCGGCCAGCGCGCGGCCGTTGCCGAACAGCGTCGGATCCTCCCCGACCGCCGCCGACAAGGCGGTCGCGCAGATGGCGCCGATACCGGGGATCGTCATCAGGCGCTGCGCCTGCGTATCGTTGCGGGCGATCTCGTTGATTTGTGTGTCGTAGTGGGCAACCCGTTCGTCGAGGTGACGCAGTTCCTCGGCCAGGGCGTTGAGCTCTGCCCGAAAACGGTCGCTCAAGCCGTTTTCGGCATCTTCGAGAATCTCGGGCAGGCGTCGGGCGACGGCCGCGCGGCCCTGCGGGATCTCCAGGCCGTATTCCAGCAACAACCCGCGGATTTGGTTGATCTGCGCGGTACGCCGCTCCACCGTCAGGCTGCGCATGCGGTGAATCGCCTGCACGTCCTGCTGCTCCACCGTCTTCACCGCCACGAAGCGCATGGTCGGGCGCTGCGCCGCCTCGGCGATCGCCTCGGCATCGCGGGCATCGTTCTTGTTCGTCTTCACGAACGGTTTGACGAACTGCGGGGCAATCAGCCGCACCTCGTGACCGAAGGTGCGAAACCGCCGTGCCCAGTGATGGGCACTGCCGCACGCCTCCATCGCCACCGTGCAGGCCGGCAGGTTGGCCACAAACGGGCTGAACTTGGCCCGGCTCAGCTTTTTGCTGAACACCGCCTTGCCCTGCGCGTCCACACCGTGCACGTGAAAGCTGTTCTTGGCCAGGTCGATGCCCACCAGCGTGACGATCCGCTCTTTGCTATGCTCGCTCATTGGTCCGCTCCGTTACCTCGGTTGACGATGTTCGATGACGTCGCTCATTGTGCCCGCTAAGGGCTCGTTGGAGGAGCGGGGCGGACCATCCCATTACCCTACCGCGACCTGGCCGGGTTTATGAGCAAGCCCCCCTGGGGGCGCCGAGCCGGACGATCCAGCGCGCCGCGCTGATCAGTTTGGCACGGCGAGGTAAATGGAACGCCTGGCGCACCGATACGTCATGTCGATAGGGTAGTCCGAAGGCATAGACTGGACCGCTACAGAATGTCGTGTATCCAAAAAGCAAAAGGCGGACCAGACCGATAGTCGTTCGATACAACTTGCGCAGTATCTAGCGGTAATCTGGTCTGCCGCGTTTTCCCCAAAGTTTCGGCCCGGAAAATCGGCGCGGAACGACCGACGGACTCCCGTGGACCCGTATCAATCGCGCCGAATTGAGCCACCTTGGCACCGGAATTTGTCAGAATGTGACCTTCGTCACAGTCTCGTCGCTCGCCGGGGCAAAT
>NZ_DATITZ010000165.1:0-1823 GCF_035467215.1 Thiocapsa sp.
AGACGACCGAGATCCGCACCCGCCTCGCCCTGAATGGCGCGCTCGCCGTGACCCTCGATCACGGCGACCCAGGGGACGCGGCTCGCTCCGAGCCGGGCGATGGCCGCGCTGATCGCCCGCTCGCCGACCTCGGCGACGGTCTCGCGTCGCCCGCGATAGTCGAGCAGGATCTGGCCGATCAGCGTCACCCCGGCGTCGCGCGTGCGCTCCGGGAAGAGCTGCGGGTCCACCACCTCGATGCGCATGTCGGGTTGCGCCTGCCGATAGCGCATGAGCAGCCGCTCGATCCCCTTGCCGAGCGGGCTCGCGGGGTCGGCAAAGACGGTGGCGCGCAGCGGACCGTCGAGTCGACCGAGGATGGCCAGACTCTCGGGGGTCAGGCTGTTGGCGCCGACGGCGGTCCAATCCCAATAGCGGTCATGGCGTGCAGTCAACCAACCGCCCGCGATTAGGACGGCCAGCAGAAGGACGAGAAAAAGCGCATCCGCGAGCGGTCGGTTGAGCCGGCGGAGCTGCGCCGTCGCAAAAGCCAGGATGCTTTTCACTGCAGGACCCGATTCGCGAGTCGACGGTGGGTCAGGGCCAGAAAGAAACCCGTAAACCCCAGCAAATACGCCAGATCGCTCAAACGCACCGCCCCGAGCAGAAACCAAAAAAGATGCTCGTTCCAAGAGAGCCAGCCGAAGAGCGAGAGATCATGGGCTCCCAGCGTCTCGACCCGGCCGATGACGGAGAAGACCAGCAGGATCGCGAATGCGGCGATTACCGAGGCACCCGTTTGAGCGCTCATGCTCGAGGCATACAGCCCCACGGCGCAGAACATCATGCCGACCAGCCAAAGCCCGAGCGTGGTGGCGGCGATCTGACCCGGGTCGAGCGCGGCGCTGCCTGCGAGCAGCGCGATGTTCAGGAGGGGCAGCAGACACAGCGGCGTCATCAGGACCGTCAGCGCGAGAAACTTCCCCGCCACCAGATCGCCGATGCGCACGGGCGCGGCGGCCACCAGCTCGAAGCTGCCGTCGCGAAACTCCCCGCTGAGCATCCGCATGGCCATCAGAGGCACCGCGAGCATGAGGATCACGGCAGCAAAACCGAACAGGTTCAGGGCCAGCTCCACCGTCAGGCTCGCGACCCGCTCGTCGGCCCCCAAACCCGTGAAGTCGTCGACCACCTTCAGAAAGATCCAGGCGAGCACGACCTGACCGCCGCCGAGCAGGATCCAGGGCAAGGGAGAGACCAGCGCACTGCGCAGCTCGCGGCCCGCGATCGCGCCGATCATGCCGTGCCTCCCGCGCCGATCAGATCGAAGAAGACGCGCTCCAGATCCGGACGTTCCGGACCCAGCTCGCAGAGATCGAAACCGGCGGTCAGGATCTGGCGGGCCAGATCCGTGGACTCGGCCCCGTCGGTCAGGATCACCCGGAATCGTTCCTCGCCTATGACGATCGCGGCCTCGACACAGGGCAGGCGCTCAAGTCGCGCGGCCTGCGCAGACGTACCGGACTCGCCGCGCGGGCGCAGACGCACCCGCCAGAGCGAGGTCGGAGCGAGCGCGTCGAACCGATCGCTGCGCAGCATCCGGCCCTGATGAAGCACCAGGACGCGATCGCAGACCGCCTGGACCTCCGAGAGGATATGGCTCGACAGGATGATCCCGCAGTCGCGCGACAGCTCGCGGATCAGACCACGGACCTCGCGGATCTGGAACGGATCGAGCCCCTCGGTCGGCTCGTCGAGGATCAGGAGCTTCGGGCGATGCAGGATCGCTTGTGCGATCCCGAGACGCTGGCGAAAACCCTTGGAGAGCTTGGCGATGAGTGTGC
>NZ_DATITZ010000166.1:0-20807 GCF_035467215.1 Thiocapsa sp.
CAGGGGATTGTTTGGCAAGCTGTCCTGAACAGTTACGCTAAAACGGAGACGGTTTAATAAACTCCGAAAGTCTTCCGCGAAAGGGAACATGGGGTCAAGTCTTGAAATCACGCAATGCGAAGTGGGTATCGGGGAGTGGCCAGCCTACTCAAAACCCCGATGCGTCTCTTTGAAGGATGCCGGGAGGATTTTGCACGTCTAGCCTTCAGGAGGTGATGAGCGCGGTCTGGATCGCCGCGGCGCGCTGGGTGCCGATTAGGCCGCGTGACGCAGATGCAGTTCGATGTGCATGGCCGCCGAGGCGGCCATGTTGACCCGGACCAGCGTATTTAGGCTAAACAGGTGGATCTTGCCGCGCAGGAGGTTGCGGGGGGCAGGGTCATGTTTCCCATTGCGCACTTATGGCTTCGGTCCGTGAGCGGACCGGGCCATGTGGTACATTTGAGACCTAGCCCCGCATTCACTCTGATGATTTGGTCTTGGTGCCCTTTCTCTCTACGGACTGTCGTCCGCCAAGAATCGACCATAAGGTGGAGCATTTGGAAACAAAGATTTGTTCTATTCCGTATTATCGAAGAGATCAATATGAAATTCTCAGAGAACAATCTGTCGACAAAGAAAATTTTTCAATTTCATATGACGAGATGGCTGCAATTACAGAAACAAAACGCTTGTACATGGAAAATAGAGGCTATAAGGTCATAAAGATCAATGTCGATATGGTGGAGTTAATCGAATGGGCGACGTCACAACATTTTAAACTAAACCCCGAATCACGCACCAGATTCGCAATGAAAAAGCTAAAGGAAATAATTTCAAGCCAATCCATCGACGCCTAATTAGTGGGAATAGGGGACGTACCACGAATACGTAAGCGGCAGCTAGTTCGCCCCGAGACCGCGTAACGACGGTGGTATCGTCGCCAAGGGCACGAAAAGCGTCAGCGGCGAGTCGGGCAAGGCGATGAAGCTGTGGTGACGGTAGAAGGCTGCTGCCGATTCGTCCTTTGCGTCCACCACCAGACTGCAGGCGGCGATCTCGGAGCGGACGACACGTTCGAGCGCGTCGGCCAGCAGCGCGCCGCCGAGGCCCTGCCCCTGGAAGCTCCGATCGACTGCCAAGCGCCCCATGCGCACGGCCGGTACCGAAGGATAGCGCGGCAGCTTCTTGGATGACGCGGCCGGGAGGTTGGCCAGCAAGATGCTCGCGGATGCCAGGGTGTAATACCCCGCAATGCGCCCCTCTTGGGTGAGGGCCACGAAGGAGGCGGTCACCCTGCGACGTATATCTTGGGTGATCTGGTGGCGAAAATAGCGATCCAGCATCGCCGAGGCGCTTTCGAAGGTTGTGCGGTCATGTGCGGCTTCGAGCGGTACGATGCGAAACGCCGCGCCGCTCACTCGGCGGCCACCAACCTACGGCGACGCTCGAAAGCACGCTCCAGGGAAGGGGAGGGCGGTGGCGGTGACAACAGGGCCTCTGCAAAGCGTTGCGAATCGGCCTGCGATAGCCGGATGACTTCGGCCTGCTCGATAGCGCGCTGCGCGGCCTCTTGGACGGCCGAAACCACGAAGTCGGTCATGGTGCGACCCTGGATCTCCGCGGCACGCTTGAGCATCGCGTGCAGCTCGGTGCTGATTCGGGCCTCAAGGCGGGCGGTTGAAGTAGCTGATGGCATAAGATATTCCTCCTTGCCCTAATGTACGGCAGATTGCCGCAAAGTTCCATCGCTCGAATCTAGCCCGCGTAGGGCGCAACCCGTGTAAACGGGGCGGAGCAGGGGGTCAAGTCTTGAAATCACGCAATGCGAAGGGGACATCGGGGAGTGGCCGGCCTACTCAAAACCCCGATGGGTCTTTTTGAAGGATGCCGGGAGGAGGTTGCACGTGTAGCCTTCAGGAGGTGATGAGCGCGGTTTGGATCGCCACGGCGCGCTCGATCCCGATTAGGCCGCGTGACGCAGATGCAGCTCAATGTGCAGGCCCGCCGAGGCGGCCATGTTGACCAGCGTATCCAGGCTAAACAGTTGGATCTTGCCGCGCAGGAGGTCGGACACGCGCGGTTGGGTGACCCCCAGTTGCTTCGCGGCTTGCGCTTGCGTGAGGCCCGCCTGGGTCAGATGGTCTTTCAAGGCCATCATCAAGGCGGAGCGCAACCGCAGGTTCTCGGCCTCCTGGGGCGTGTCCTCCAGGGCATCCCAGACACTGGTGAAACGGTCGTGGCTCATGGGGTTCGCTCCTGAATGAGATCCCGATAGCGTTGTTCGGCTACCTGTAGGTCCGCCTGATTGGTTTTCTGCGTTTTCTTCTGGAAGCAGTGCAGGACGTAAACGGCCTCCGGGAATTTCGCGACGTAGAGGAGGCGAAAGGCCCCGCTGGCGTCCCGAATCCGATTCTCTTGAACGCCGGATCCGACCGTGGCCATCGGCTTCCGGTCATCGGGGAGACGACCCTGCTGGAGTTGGTCGAGCTGATACCCCGCTTCCCGGCGCGCGCCGACGGTGAAGGCGCGCAGGTCATCCAGGGCGCTGCCGCGGAATTCAATCGGTTTGGGCGCTGACATTTGACAAACTATACAAAATTTTAGATAAACTGCCAAGGCAGGAAACCGGAGAGCAGCAAAAAGGGGTTCGGAAGAGAGGGGGTCTTGAAATCATGCATTGCATCATTTCAAGACTTAACCCCAATGCCTGCGCTCCCGCCTTGAGTCCGTCGCCGACGCTGGATCCGCCGGCGACGGGGCGACGGCCTATCCGCCTGCTTCGGTGGCCTTGGCTTCGGGCGTCGGCTTTACCCCGGCGTCTTCGTCCGCGTCCTCCGGTTTTGACTGTAGCCAGGCTCCCCCTTTTTCGCCGAGCCACTGGAACATGACGTAGAGCGCCGGGATCAGCAGGATGCCGAAGATCACGGCGAAGAGCATGCCGCCGAGGACGGTGGAGCCCAGGTGGATGCGGGCGTTGGCGCCGGCGCCGGTCGCGAGCACCAGCGGCATGAGACCGATGATGAAGGCGAGCGCGGTCATGAGCACGGCGCGGAAGCGCATGTGCGCGGCGACGAGGGCCGCATCCAGCAGGCTCTTGCCGCCTTCGCGCTGCTCCTTGGCGAACTCCACGATCAGGATGGCGTTCTTGCCGGCGAGACCGATCAAGAGGACCAAGCCGATCTGGGTGTAGAGGTCGTTGTCGAGTCCGGCGAGCCAAAGGGTGACAGCGGCACCCAGGATGGCGACGGTCACCGAGGTCAAGACGGCGAAGGGGATGGACCAGCTCTCGTACAGCGCGACCAGGAACAGGTACCCGAACAGGACCGCCAAGCCGAAGACGGCGATCTCGCCCCCTGCGCTCTGCTGGGCCTCTTGTAGGGAGAGGGCGGTCCATTCAAAGCCGTAGCCGTCGGGCAGGGCCTTTTTCGCGGCCTCCTGCATGGCGGCCATGGCGTCGCCCGCCGAGTGTCCGGGGGCAGGGCTGCCGCTGATCATCGCGGTGAGGAACTCGTTGTAGCGGAAGACGAGGTCCGTCCCCAGCTCCTCGCGGATGGTTGCCAGGGTGCCGACGGGGACCATGGCGCCGCTGGCCGAGCGGACATAGGCACCCGCCAGATCGTCCACCGTCATGCGGGCGTTTTGGTCGGCCTGGACGTTGACCTGATAGGTCCGGCCCAGATAGGTGAAGTTGTTGATGTAGGTGCTGCCGAAGGTGGCCTGCAGTGTATTGAAGACGTCGGCGACGGGTACATCCAGGTACTGCGCCTTGGTCCGGTCGAGCTCCAGGTAGAGTTGCGGGACGTCGGCGCTGAAGGACGAATAGGCCCGGCCGATGCGCGGATCCTGCTGGGCCGTGGCGATCAAACCCTGAAGCGTCTGGGTCAGCTCTGTCGGCGACTGACCGCCGAGCGCCTCGAGCTGCATGGTGAAGCCGCTGGCCTGGCCGAGGCCGGGGATGGGCGGCGGCGGGAAGAGGAACACCGTGGCCTCGGGGATGGCGCTCATCTGCCCCTGGAGGTTTTCGAGAAGACCTTTGATCCGCAGCTCCGGGGTGGTGCGCTCGTCCCAGGGGTCGAGGACGATGACGCCCATACCGCTGTTGGACGAAGGTGCGCTGGTCAGCATGCTGAAGCCCGAGACCGTCATGACGTTGGCGACACCGGGTGTGCGCGAGGCGATCTCCTGGACCTGCGCGAGCACATCCGTGGTGCGCGGCAAGGCGGAGCCGCTGGGCAGACTGACATCGACGAAGAGCACGCCTTGGTCTTCGTTGGGGATGAAGCCGGTGGGCAAGCGCCCGAGCAGCAGCACCGCGGCGATCCCGATCACGACGATCAGCAGGCCCGCGATCGCGGAGCGCCGGGCGAAGATGCGGACGATGCCGACATAGCCATTGCGGGTCTTGTCGAAGCCCGCGTTGAACCAGGCGAAGGGCCCGCGTTTGGCCTCCTTGGGCTTGCGCAGGAAGAGCGAGCAGAGGACCGGGGAGAGCGTCAACGCGTTGAGCGCGGAGATGGCCACCGCCGCGGAGATGGTCAGCGCGAACTGGCGGAACATCTCTCCCGAGATGCCGGGCAGGAAGGCGACCGGCGCGAAGATCGCAAAGAGCACCAGCGTGGTGGAGATGATGGGTCCGGTGACCTGCTCCATCGCCTTGAGGCTGGCGGCCCGTCGGTCCAGCCCCTCTTCGAGCATGATGCGTTGGACGTTCTCCACCACCACGATGGCGTCGTCGACGACCAGGCCGATCGCCAGAACCACCGCGAAGAGACTGATGGTGTTGGCCGAGAACCCCGCCGCGAGCAGGACGACGAAGACGCCGATCAGGGACACCGGGATGGTCAGGGCCGGGACGATGGTCGCGCGCAGGTCCTGCAGAAAGATGAAGACGACCAGGAGCACGATCACCGAGGTGATGCCCAAGGTGAAGACGATCTCCTGGATCGACGCCTTCACGAAGAGGGTCGAGTCATAGATCACCTCGGCCTCGACCCCGGCGGGGAAACGGGTCTTGAGTGTCTCGAGCTCGGCGCGTACCGCCTCGGCGACATCCAGTGCATTGGCCTGCGGCGATTGATAGATGCCGATGGCCGCTGCCGGCTTGCCGTTCAGGTACGAGAGCTGGCCGTAGGATTCGGCGCCAAGCTCGACGCGGGCGACGTCCTTCACGCGCACGATGGCCCCGTCCTCTCCCGTACGCACCACGATCTGCTCGAACTCGCTCGGCTGGACCAACTGGCCTTCGGTCACGATGGCGTATTGGAGCACCTGATCGTCGGCGATGGGCGGGCCGCCGATCTGTCCGAGCGCGGCCTGAAGGTTCTGAGCCTGGATGGCGTCGATGACGTCGCTCGGGGCGATCCCGAGCGCGGACATCAGCTCGGGCTCAAGCCAGATGCGCATAGAATAATTGAGCGGGCCGAAGAGACTGGCCTCGCCGACACCCGGGATGCGCGCGACCTCGTTCTGGATGTTGATGGTCGTGAAGTTGGACAGAAAGATCGGGTCCTTGCTGCCGTCCGGTGAATAGACGTTGATGAAGAGCAGCAGGTTGGTGGACTCGGCCTGGACCGTGATGCCCAGCGCCTGGACCTCTTGGGGCAGCTGCGCGAGTGCTTGAGAGACCCGGTTCTGGGTGTTGACCTGGGCGATGTTCGGGTCGGTGCCGACCTCGAAGGTCACCGTGAGGTTGTAGGTGCCCGCGGAGGAGGCGGTCGATGACATGTAGATCATGCCCTCCACACCGTTGACCTGCTGCTCGATCGGGCTGCCGACGGTGTCGGCGATGGTCTGGGCGTCCGCACCCGGGTAGCTGGCCGTGACCTGCACCACCGGCGGGACGATGTTCGGATACTGAGAGACCGGGATGTTGGAGATCGACAGGAGCCCAGCCACTACGATAATGGTCGAGACCACTGCCGCGAGGCGTGGCCGATCGACGAAGACCTTGGAGATCATGGTCAGCTCCCCGACTTCGGCGCAGCTTGGGGTGTGGTCTGATCCGCGGCGTCTTTCTCGGTTGCCTCAGGCTTGACCTTGTCGGTCTCGCTCGCGGGCGCCGGGGATGTCTTCTCGGATGGGGCGTCGCTTGTACCGTCAGCCTTGGCGCCCGCGGCATCTTCGGTCGCGCCGGATTGGGTCGGTGCGACCACCATGCCGGCCTTGATCTTCTGGATGCCCGAGACGACGATGATCTCGCCCTCCTTCAATCCGGCATCGACGACGAAGCCTGTCCCTATCTGGCTGCCCGTCTTGACGGTCCGCAAGGCCACCCGGTTGTCCGGACCCACGACATAGACCTGTTTGCCGTCCTTGGTTTGGATGACCGCCCCGGCCGGGATCACGGGTTGGCGCTTCTGCTCGGCGGTGTGGATGAGCGCCGTGATGAACTGGCCCGGCAGCAGCACGCCTTCCGGGTTCGGGAAGTCCGCATAGATGGCGATCGAGCCGGTGGTGGCGTTGACCTGGTTGTCGACGAAGGCGATCTTGCCTTTTTGGGCATAGGTCGCACCGGTCGGCAGGATCAGCTCGGGCACATAGTTTTGGAAGTTCTCGCCCGGGGTGCCGGCCGCCTCCGTGACGCGCACGAAGTCGGCACTCGGGATCGAGAAGACCGCGCGGATCGGATCGAGCTGCACCACGGCGGAGAGGATTTTGCTGTTCGGCCCGACGAGGTTGCCGACGGTATAGGCGGTCGCGCCGATACGCCCGTCGATCGGGCTTGCGATGGTCGTGTAGCCGAGGTTGATCTGGGCGGTCTTGATGTCGGCTTGGGCCTGAAGCACGGCGGCTTTGGCCTTGTCGACGTTCGCCTGGGCCATGTCGCGTTGAGCCCGCGACCGGTCGAACTCGGACTGGGAGGTGTCGCCCTTCTTCACCAGTGCCGAGAAGCGCTCGAATTGGGCCTGCGCATCCAGCAGGTCCGCTTCAGACTTGGCGACCTCGGCGACGGCCGAAGCCAGCTCGGCGTTGGCCGCGTCGACCTGGGCCTGGAACGGGGCCTGCTCGATTTGGTAGAGAAGCTGTCCGGTCTTGATCAGAGAACCCTGGTCGAACGCGACCTCATCCAAGAACCCTTCGACCCGCGCTTGGACATTGACCTGCTGGATCGCCTGGATGGTCCCGATGAAGCGGCCGTGGTGGTCCACCAGTTGGGTTTCCACGGCGGCAACCACGACGGCGGGCGGGGGCGGCGTCTTGTCCGAACCCGCGGCCGGCTGATCCGCTGCGAGTGCCGTCGAGCCGACCGTCAGGGTCAGCAACGCGGCGCTCAGCGTCGGCAGCGCCGAGCCGAGCCACGAGCCGGCGAGCCGGCCGGGTGTTCTTGAATGCGTCGTCGTCATGGGCGATGCCTCTCCTTGGGGTACGGGGATTTGCGCCGACATCCTCATCCGGGATGCGGGGGCGGCGGGGAATCGGGCAGGGGGTCAAGCCGGCGACGGGGCAGGGCGGTCCTGTCCGAGCTCCGAGCGATGCCGGTCCGAATGTCTCGGTGCGTCGGCAAGGTGACGGGGATGCTGTCGGCCATGGTGCTCCCGGGGGCGGCCTCGAACGGCCGCATGGTGCAAGTCGCGATGGCGCGGATTGTACAGCGCAGTGCCGCGGGCGGGGGACTGGTCGATGCCGAATCATGCCGGGAGTGCGATAGGGTCGACAGCTTTCTACCGGGTCGATGACGGTTGCCGATCGGACGCGAGAAGTCCGATGGCATCCGCCCCTGTCGGAGCGCCTTGGCCGATGGTATAAACCCGCCTGTCGATGCCTGCTCCGTGTGGGATCGACCGGGCCAATGCAGCATCGCGCCCCGCAGCAGGAGCGCCGCCGCCTCTTTCGTGTCGCGGTCGCTTGATCTCAACCTGTTTCGGCGAGGACATCGATGTCCCCAGCATTGCGCTTCCGTCACCCTTGGCTTCCGGCGTTGATCGCGTCGGGACTGCTGATTGCCTTCGGGCTCGCTCATGCCGCGAGCGATTCCGGTACCGAAACGCCTCCGGCCGAGAAGCCGCCGACCCTCGCTGAGGCGCTGGATCTACCCTCGATTCCGAACGCGCGCTGCCTCAAGTGTCACAACGACGAGGACGAGAAGACCTCCGAGCGCGAAGACGGCACCGTGATCAACATCTATGTGGACCGCGATCGCTTCGAGCACAGCGTCCACGGCAAGCAACCCTGTGTGGGCTGCCACAACACGGTCAAGAAGGCGATCCACGAGATCCCGCTGCCCAAGAGCATCGGCTGCGTGGCCTGTCATCTGAAAACGGCCGAGCTTCAATACGGCAGCTCCGATCCCGAGTACCGGCGGCTCGACGTGGTGCTGTCCCAGATCGACGGCTATATGGCCTCGGTGCACGCGCGGCCCAATCTACTGGATCAGTCCAAGACCAACGCCACCTGCTACGACTGTCACGACGGCCACACCATCGGCACCGTCGGCAGCGCGGCGCGTGCCGAGCATCGCAGCCGGATCCACGAGGTCTGCGGTCGCTGTCACGAGGAGCAGAAGGAGACCTACGCGAAGTCCGTCCACGGAACCGCGGTCATCGAGCACCAGAACGCCGGCTCCGCCATCTGCTCGGACTGTCACACCCCGCACAACATCGACTCGCCCGATCAGACCAAGGTCAAGCTCACCATCACCGAGAACTGCGGGAGCTGTCATCAGAAACAGGTCGAGACCTACGAGAAGTCCTATCACGGCCAGGTGGTGCGTCTGGGTTACACCCACACGGCCAAGTGCTACGACTGTCATGGCAGCCACGGGATCATGGACGTCGACGACCCGGCATCCAAGGTGCATCCGAACAATCGGCTGGAGACCTGCCGCCAATGCCATGAGGGTGCGCCCGAGGGATTCCTCGGCTTTCACGCCCACGGCGACGCCAATGATTTCGAGAAGTACCCGGAGATGTGGATCGCCGCCCGCTTCATGGAGGTCCTGATCATCGGGGTGTTCCTCTTCTTTTGGACGCACATGCTCCTGTGGATCTATCGCGAATGGCGCGAGCGCAAGGAAGGCAAGGGATATCGCGTCGACCCCGACAATCCGCCGCAGGTCTATTTCAGACGCTTCAGCGGCGGCTGGCGGTTGGCGCACGGTGTCCTGGCTATCGCCGTCATGACCCTGGTCCTGACCGGCACGGCCGTGCTCTTCGCCGAGCAGGCCTGGGCGCAATACGTCATGAATCTGCTCGGCGGGCCCAAGGTTGCCGCGGTCATCCACCGTGTCGCCGCCGTGACCTTCGCGACCGTCTTTTTCGGACATCTCATCGTCGTGATCGTCAACATCGTGCGCGCCGGCAAGGGCTTCCGGTGGTTCGGTCCGACCTCGATGGTGCCCAATTGGCAGGACATCCGCGACATCGGGGCCATGTTCAAGTGGTTCTTCGGGTTGGCGCCGCGGCCGAAGTTCGACCGCTGGTCCTACTGGGAGAAGTTCGATTATTGGGCGCCCTTCTGGGGCATGATGATCATCGGCCTGAGCGGTCTGATGCTCTGGTTTCCCACCGTGACGGCGTCCTTCCTGCCCGGCTGGGTGTTCAACATCGCGACCATCGTGCATGCCGAGGAGGCGATCCTGGCCGCGGTCTTCCTCTTCACCGTGCATTATTTCAACGTCCATTTCCGCCCCGAGAAGTGGCCGATGGACATCGTCATGGCGACCGGCGCCGTGCCTCTGGATGAGTTCAAGCACGAGCACGCGCTCGAGTACGAGCGGCTTGAGGCGAGCGGTGAGCTCGAGAAGTATCTGATCAAGCCGCCGACCGAGCGAGCACGTCAGGCCGGGCGCAAGGTCACCGGCTGGATGATCATCATCGGCTTGATCTTGGCGGTACTGGTGCTGAAGGGGTATTTCGACGTTTTAAGCGGGCACTGAGCGGGCCTTAAACCGCGCCCAGCGCGATATGCGTCGTTTGTTGGATTGGCTTGACCGCGCCGGCGCCGACACGTGTCGGAGCCGGCGCGGTTTAAGATATTAAAAAATATACACTTCTGAACCGCGTCCCCGCTAAGGACCGTGGATGCACCAAAACGTCGAGCTTCCGAAAAGTTTACGACGCTCATGGGATTTGACCTGTGCTGTTTATAGCACAAGTCTAGACGACGTCGTTGTCGGGCGCGAGGGCCGCACACTGCCGATACCGGATCCCGGATCACCGTCAGGACCCCGGCGAGCGCGCGATGCGGAACCCGATGCTGCGATGGTTGAATCCGGGGCCGACGCGGCAGCGGTAGGCCGAGCGCATATAGCCGGCATAGCCGTACCACGAGCCGCTGCGCATGACCCGTTTCGCGCAATCCCCTTCCAGCCAGGCGCTGCCGTCGGTGGGCGCGCCGTCGAAGCCGCCGTTCCAGCAGTCCTGGGTAAGCTCGTTGACGTTGCCGTGCATGTCGAGTAGACCCCAAGGGTTCGGCGGATAGCTGCCGGTCGGCGCCGTCCGGCCGAGATTGACGTCGGTCGGTTGGCCGCATCCGGCATACTCGAAGGTGCCGTCGTAGTTCGCCTGATCGGTCGTGATACAGGCACCGGTGCTGAAGGGCGTCGTGGTGCCGGCGCGTGCGGCGTACTCCCATTCCGCCTCCGTGGGCAGTCGGTAGCCCTTGCCGGTGAGGCGATTCAACCAGCGTAGATACTCCTGGACGTCGTCCCAGGAGACGTTGATCACCGGGCGATCGCCGCGGCCCCAACCCTCGTCGGACGGGTTCTTGGTGCAGCCCTGGTCGAGCACGCAGGCATCCCAGTCGGCGAAGGTGACCTCGCGTTCGCCGATCTCGAAGGCGGGAACACAGACCTCGCGTTGCGGACCCTCGTCGGGGTCGCGCTCGGGCTCCTCGGGCGGACTGCCCATCAGGAAGCAGCCGGCGGGGATGGAGACCATGGCGATCTCCGGGGCGAGGCTGAGCTGCAGGGTTTGCTCCGTTCCGGCGGCGACGAAGACCTCCTGCTCGGCCGGGTCGAAGCCGTCGCGGCGGGCCTCGATGCGGTACTCGCCCGGGGCGAGATGGATCAGGAAGGTCTCTTGGACCGTGCTCGGCGAGGTGCCTTTGCGCTCGCCGTCGACAAACAACCGCGCGTCTCCGGGGATGGTGAAGATGCGCACCGCGCCGGTCGTCTCCGCGGCGAGTGGCGTGCCGGACAAGAGCGCGGCGATGCCCAAGAGCATGATCGTTGAATGGCGCACGGGATGAATCCCTCGTGTTCGGGTTGGGGGGATTGAACGCTGTGGTGGACCGCCGGCGGACCGGACTGCGCGGCATCACGGCTTGCGGATTCTAAACCGCGCGTCTTCCTGCGTCTGTGCCTGTGCGATAATCCGTGCCGATTTTCGAATCTTCACATCAGCCTGGATGACGATTGGCGACATGAGCTTTCCCGAGGTCAAGACCGGCAGCCGGCGTCCGCCGTCCTGGCGCGAGCGTCTGCATGCCTATGTGTTGCTGGTGCGCCTGCATCGGCCGATCGGTATCTTTCTTCTGATGTGGCCGGCGCTATGGGCCTTATGGCTGGCCGGGGACGGTCAGCCTCCCTGGCAAGTGGTCACGGTCTTCGTGCTCGGGGTCGTGTTGATGCGCTCGGCCGGATGCGCGATCAACGATTTTGCGGATCGTGACTTCGACGGGCATGTCGCGCGCACCCGTGAACGACCGTTGGCGACCGGCACGGTCTCTCCGCAGGAGGCGGTGGCGATCTTCGTGATCCTCTCTCTCGTTGCGTTCGGACTCGTGCTCTTCATGAACTGGCAGACGGTGGCCCTGTCGGTGGTCGCGGCCCTGCTGACCCTGATCTATCCATTCATGAAGCGCTTTACCCATGTGCCTCAGCTGTTTCTCGGCGCGGCCTTCGGATGGGCGATTCCGATGGCCTTCACGGCCGTGACCGGCAGCATCCCGGGCTACGCGTGGCTCTTGTTCGTCGCGACCCTGATCTGGGCGCTGATTTACGACACCCAGTACGCCATGGTCGATCGCGAGGACGATCTGAAGATCGGCATCAAGTCGACCGCGATCCTCTTCGGCGAGCACGACCGTCTGGTTATCGGGCTCCTGCAGGTGTCGATGCTGGGTCTGTTGGTCTGGATCGGGCTGCTGGCCGAGCGCGGGTTTTTCTTTTACGGCGGTTTGGCGGTCGCCTCGGGGCTTGCGCTCTATCAACAGGTGTTGATTCGGGAGCGGGCGCCGGTGCCTTGCTTCAAGGCGTTCCTGAACAACAACTACTTCGGGATGGCGATCTTCGTGGGCTTGGTCTTCGACTACGCCTTCGCCGTTGCGGCTTGATCCCGGCCGGACCGGTGGGCCGGGATCCCTGCTTCGGGACTCATTGTGCGGGATAGGATGCCTGGTGCTCGTCTTCGATGACCCGGGCCTCGGCGTTCGGGAAGCGTGCGACCACCCAATCCGGGAGCTTGGCCTGATTGGCGTGATAAAGGGCATCGGACTCGATGATGATCAAGACGAGGACCGTAGCCATCACGGGCAGGATCCCGACGCCGATGACCAGCGCCCAGACCGCCTCCTTCATCATCCCGCCGTAGGTGTAGCCGATCCAGCCGAGCACGACGGCGCTCAGGAGCAGACCGAGCATCACCAGGAAGATCCGGCTGCGTTTCGCGCAGACCTGCCAGTGACACATCACATACCAGGAGTCGCGCCCGATGCCGCGCTTTGCGCGCCAGAGCGTGAAGGCGAGGATGCTGAAGGAAATGGCCGGGATGATGGCCATGACCCAGGGAAAACTTCCGGCCAAGCCGCCCATGGCGACCGCAAGCAGGATGTGGTTGGCGATCAGGTTGGTCAGAAACAACTCGTGTGGAATGTTGGCCTTTTTGATTTGATCCGGGCTGATTTCGAAGCGCATGAGACGGGTGACCTGTTCGATTGCTCGTTTTGATAGGGCCGGGTGCACCGATCCGTGATGATGCGCCCCGATGCAGAGAGATGTGTCGCCGGTGTTCAGTCGCTTGAGCGGCTGCAAATGGATCGCGGCGGACACCCTGTTTTCGCTTTGCGTGCTGATTCATGCCACGGACGGCGAATCATCGGCCTCTTGTCAGACGCGCCTGACTGAACAGATCGGGCACTGCGGATCGGAAGGCAAGCGCAGGCTACGCCACTGCATGAGCGCCGCATCCAGCAGCAAGAGGCGCCCGAACAGCGGCTCTCCCAGTCCGGTCAGGATCTTGATTGCCTCGGTCGCTTGAATACTGCCGATGATGCCGACCACCGGGGCCAAGACGCCGTTGGTCGAGCAGGTCTCGTCGATGCCGCCGTCACGCGGATAGAGACACTGGTAGCAGGGTCCGCCGGGTTGGCCGGAGAAGGCCGTGACTTGGCCCTCGAGACGGATCGCCGCGCCGCTGACGAGCGGGATACCGGCAGCCACACAGGCCGCGTTCACGGCAAACCGCGTCTGGAAGTTGTCGCAGCAGTCGAGCACCAGGTCCACGTCGGCGACGATGTCCGGAAGCGTCTCCTCGACGAGACTGCGCTTGACGGTGACGAGCTCCACGTCCGGGTTGAGCTCGGCGAGCGCGATGCGTGCAGACTCCGCCTTGGGTCGGCCGATATGAGCGGTCGTGTGGATGATCTGGCGTTGGAGGTTGGACAGATCCACCGCGTCGAAATCAGCCAGCACCAGCCGCCCCACACCGGCCGCGGCGAGATACATGGCCACCGGCGAGCCCAATCCGCCGAGTCCGACCACCAGGACGCTGGATGCCCGCAACCGCTCCTGACCCTTGATCCCGAAGTCGGGCAGCAGGATCTGGCGGCTGTAGCGCAGAAGCTCGGCGTCGGTCACGCGGAGCCTACAAATACCGCCGCCAATGCTCCGGCCGATCGTCCCGACATCCGTGCTCGATCAGCTCGTAGCGCTTGGCGAAGACCTTCTTGGTGCAGTTGCTCTCGCCGTTCGGACAGCCGCAATTGGCGCGGAAGGTATCTTCCGTGTAGTAGTAGAGCGCACGCCTGACACGGTAAATCAAACGGTTGTCGATGTGGAGACCCAGCTCGGTCAGGGCCTCTTCGATCTCTTGAAGGCGGGTCACGAGGACGTCGTAGGTGACCCGGAGAAGGATCGGTGCGACGGGGTCGGTGTCGAGGATGCCGTCCACATCCTTCAGGAACCGTGCGGCGGTCGCGGCCTGATGCGGATCCGGATGGATCTCCTGAAAGGGGATCTCGCGGGACTTGATGCGGTCGGCGTCTGAGATGTCCATGGTATCCTTATGCTAATCGCGGTACTCGAATTCTCAAAGCGGAATCCTGCCGACTCGATCGCTGCTCGATCGAGCCGGGATGTTGCTCCGGTCGGCGCTCGACGCGAGGTTGTTCGGAGTCGAGCTGTTTTCGGCATCCGCGGCCGCTTGGCCGGGGCTGCGCTCGATCCCGTGTCCCGTGCCGAGGCCATCCGTAACCAGTCACGGAACAGCGTATGACCGAAAGAGATCTTCCCGACGCCGATCTTGCACCGCGGCAGGTGCCGAGTGCCGAGCGTACAGAAGCATCCGGCCGGGATGTTCATTTCGGGCGCCCGATCGGCGTCGCTGTCAGGCTTCGAAGCATCCTCTTTTTCGTGCTCTACAACCTGATGGGGATTGTTCACAGTCTCGCCAGTGTTGCTGTGGCCCCATTTCAGACCTTCGAGCAACGTTATCGCTTCGTCAACCTCTGGACGCAAGCGACCATGTGGTTGTTGCGTCGGCTCAACGGTGTCGAGATCGAGGTCAGCGGGTTCGAGAATATTCCGCCGAACGAGCCGGTGGTGGTCTTGGCCAATCACCAAAGTCAGTGGGAGACCTTCTATCTCCAATTGCTCTTCACGCCTCAGGCGACCGTGCTCAAGCGCGAGCTCCTCTGGGTGCCTTTCTTCGGTTGGGCACTCCTCCTGCTGCGACCGATTGCGATCGACCGAGGTCAGCCGGGTCAGGCATTGAAGACGCTCTTGCGGGTCGGTCAGGAACGGCTTGCGCAGGGTGTCAGCGTGGTGATCTATCCGGAAGGCACGCGTCAACCGCCGGGGCAGCTGGGGCAATTCAACGCCGGAGGCGCCATGTTGGCCTGTCGTGCCGGACGACGGGTCGTCCCGATCGCCCACAATGCCGGCGACTGCTGGCCGGCCCGTTCGCTGTGGCGCTTCCCGGGCACCATCCGGGTCGTTATCGGAGAGCCGATCGATTGCGCGGACGAGACCGCGAAAGCGGTGAACGAGCGTGCCGAGGAGTGGATTCGCGCGACGCTCGAACGCCTCTGAGGAACGCGCGGAGGTTGCATCCACGAAAAAGGCCGGGCCGCTGAAAAGCGGCCCGGCCTTTTTTGTCGAAGACGCGATCCGGTCAGTTCGTGATCGGTTCGCGCCCCTCGACGACCGCAACGTAGTAGGGGCTGGTCTCCAAGAGCTCGAGCACACGCGGATCCGCCAACGCGTGGGCGATCTGCTCCAGCTCGGCGCTCGCGAATCGACCGCTCGGCGAGGCATCACCCCGGACGCAGGTATCCGGCACGACCTCGTCGGACGACTGGTGCAGCCGTGCCAGCATGTGCTCGGCCATAAGCTCTGCGGCGATCCGGCGCTGCTGTTGGTACCAGTCGTGACCGGCCTGTGTGGCGAAGCTGCGTTCGTTCTCGAAGCTGCCGTCGAGGCTGATTGCGAGCGGGTGGGTGTCGGCGATCGCGGCGGACGAGCCGACCAAAGTCGCGATCAAGAGGATCGAAGTTGATTTCATGAGTCTTTGCTCTGCTATAAATTAAGTTAATGCTAATATACTGACGGTTGGAGTCTGAGTCAAGTAGTCGGGAAATGGGCCGGCAGCGACGTGCCTCCAGCCTCCAGCCTCCAGCCCCCCGCCCCCGCCATCAGCTGTCAGCCAGAGGGTATGGTTGGCTGTCCTCTGCAACGGGTGCCAGTGAGCCTCGAGAGTCGGATGGCACCAGCATCGGGCAGTCCAGCCACGGTTTCGGATGCAGGTCGAACATTGGCTCATCCGCCAAGCGATCGACCGCCTCTCACATAACACCGATGGCCCACGCCGTAAGTCGTGTATGGAGGTCCGGAAGCTGATGGCTAATAGCTGATAGCTGGAGGCAGGAAGCAGGAAGCAGGAGGCAGGAGGCAGGAGGCTCCAAGTCACACGCGCGCAAGCGTCAGTCGATCGTGGCCGGCGAGGTCGGTTCGGGTGCTCGGCGCCTGCAGGCCGGCGTCGGCGAGGATTCGGCGAATATCGCTGCCTTGGTCGTAACCGTGCTCGAGGAAGAGCCATCCGCCGGGGCGCAGGCAGCGGCGTGCATCGGCCGCGATGGTGCGATAGGCATCCAGACCGTCGCCGCCGGGGGTCAGGGCCTCGCGTGGCTCGTATCGGAGATCGCCCCGGGTCAGATGGGGATCGCTGGCGGCGACGTAGGGCGGGTTGCTCGCCAGGGCATCCAGGCTGGCGGGCGCGAATGCGTCCGACCAGTTTGCCCGGAGCAGGGTCACGTTTCGCAGGCCGAGCCGGATGATGTTCTTGCGAGCGACCTGGAGCGCGGCGGCAGAGCGATCCGTCGCGACGACTTGCCACGCGGGTCGCTCGGCGGCCAAGGCGGCGGCGACGGCGCCGCTGCCGGTGCCGAGGTCGGCGACCCTCAGGGGCGCGTCGGCGCGGAGAGATTCAAGCGCCGTCTCGACCAGCAGCTCCGTCTCGGGGCGCGGGATCAGGGTGGCGGGTGTGACGAGGAGCTCCAGGCTCCAGAAGTCCTCTCGACCTCTGATGTAGGCGATGGGCTCGCCGGCTAGGCGGCGGGCGAGCAGAGCGGCGAAGCATGCGTAGGCATCGGGTGGGACGGGGTGGTCGGGCCAGGCGAAGAGACGGGTCCGCGACCAGCCTGTCGCTTCGGTCAGGAGCAGCTCGGCCTCCAATCGAGGCGTGCTCTCGGGGAGCGCGGCGAGCGCCGCTGTCGCGTCCTTTAGCACGGTGTCGACGCGCAGCTCGGCCGCGCGTGCCGTTCCGCCGGGTGCTGCTGTGGACTCCGAGCTAGCCCCGTCCGGTTCGGTCTCAGCCATGCATCATCGCGGTCAGCTCCTCGGCCTGATACTCCTGCAGCAGCGGATCGATGACCTGATCGAGCTGGCCCGTCATGATCTCGTCGAGCTTGTAGAGGGTCAGGTTAATGCGGTGGTCGGTCAGTCGGTTCTGGGGGAAGTTGTAGGTTCGGATCCGCTCGGAGCGGTCGCCGCTGCCGACCTGGAGCTTGCGCGATTGGGCCTGCTCGGACGCCTGAGTCGCGCGTGCGCCGGACAGCAGCTTGGCCTGGAGCAGCGACATGGCCTTGGCCCGGTTCTTGTGCTGGGAACGTTCTTCCTGGCACTCGACGACGATCCCGGAGGGCAGGTGGGTGATGCGGATTGCCGAGTCGGTCTTGTTGACATGCTGACCGCCTGCGCCCGACGAGCGGTAGGTGTCGATGCGCAGCTCGGCCGGATTGATCGCGATGGAATCGATGGCGTCCGCCTCGGGCATGACGGCGATGGTACAGGCCGAGGTGTGGACGCGCCCTTGGGACTCGGTCTCGGGGACGCGCTGTACCCGGTGCGCGCCGGGCTCGAACTTGAGGCGCGAGAAGACGCCGTTGCCGATGATGCGCACGATCACCTCTTTGTAACCGCCGAGCTCGCCGGGGCTCTCGGCAATCGGCTCGACCTGCCAGCGCATCAGCTCGGCATAGCGCAGATACATCCGCAGGAGATCTCCGGCAAAGAGTGCCGCCTCGGCGCCGCCGGTACCGGCACGGACCTCGAGAAAGACGTTGCGCTGATCGTCGGGATCCGGCGGGACGAGGAGGCGATAGACCTCGGGCTCGAGCTGCTCGCGCCGGTCGTTCGCCTCGGCCATCTCCTCGCGGGCGAGTGCGGCCATCTCGGGGTCGGCGAGCATCTCCTCGGCCGCGGCCACGTCGAGCTCCGCCGCGCGATACCGATTGTAGGCCTCGATAAGGGGCTCGAGCTGGGCATATTCGCGGCTTAAGTCGCGGAAACGGTTCTGATCGGACTGGGTCTCGGATTCCGCCAGCAACGCGACGACCTCGCCGAAGCGCTCCGAGATGCGCTCCAGCTTGCTTCGGATGGATGGGTTCATTGAGTGGAGATGGCGCGGTTCGGGTCGAGCTGGAAGAGCTCGTTGGCCGCCACCAGGATCTCCGCCTCGCCCTCACGCGCGGCTTGGCGCAGGCGCGAGCTGGGCGCATGCAGCAGCTTGTTGGTCAGGGTGTGGGCGAGATAGTTGAGGACTTCGGCCGGCGGCTTGCCGGCGTCGAGCTGGCGCTGGGCGCGCGCAAGGACATCGTCGCGAAGCTCTTCGGCGCGTTGGCGATAATCCTGGATGAGCCCGGCGGCATCGAGCGAACGCAGCCACGCCATGAACTCGTCGGCGTGGAAGGCGATGATGTCCTCGGCCTGGGCGGCGGCCGCCTGACGCGAGCGCAGCCCTTCGTCGATGACGCCCTGCAGATCGTCGATGGTGTAGAGATAGACGTCGCTGAGCTCCCGGACCTCGGGCTCGATGTCGCGCGGCACCGCGATGTCGACCATGAACATCGGACGATGTTTGCGTTTCTTCAACGCGCGCTCGACCGTGCCTTTGCCGAGCACGGGCAAGGGGCTGGCGGTGGAGGCGATGACGATGTCGCCCTCGGCTAGGTGGTTGCCGAGCTCGGTCAGGGCGATCGCGAAGCCGTCGAATTGCGAGGCGAGCTCATGGGCGCGCTCGACGGTGCGGTTCGCAACGATGATGCGTCCGATACCGGCGCGGTGCAGATGGCGGGCGGCCAGCTCGATGGTCTCGCCGGCACCGATCAAGAGTGCGGTCTGTTGGGAGAGGTCGCTGAAGATCTGGCGTGCGAGGTTCACCGCGGCAAAGGCGACCGAGACCGGGCTGCTGCCGATCGCCGTCTCGGTGCGGACGGTCTTGGCGACCGAGAAGGCATGCTGGAAGAGTCGTCCGAGCAGCTTCCCGGTGGCGGTGCAGTCGGTTGCGGTCTGGTAGGCGTTCTTCACCTGACCTAGGATCTGCGGCTCGCCCAGGACCATCGAGTCGAGCCCGCTGCACACCCGCAGCAGGTGGGTGACCGCATCGCGCCCGATGTGGGCATACAGGAAAGGCCCCACCCGCTCTTGGTCGACCCCGTGGAAGCGGCTCAGCCAGTGTCGGGCCGCCTCTTCGGAGCAATCCTGCACCGCACAATAGATCTCGGTACGGTTGCAGGTGGAGAGCACGACACCCTCGGCGATACCGTCGCAATTGGTGAGGTCGCGCAAGGCGCCGACGATGATGTCGGGGCCGAAGGCGAGCCGCTCGCGGACATCGACCGGCGCCGTCTTGTGATTGAGTCCGAGAACAAGCAGCTTCATAGTTCTGAGGATGTCAGGTGGTGATCCTCGCGATTGTCCGACTTTCGGGGGGCGATGAAAACCCACCGACGTCGATCTTGTGGTTTTTCGGGTGTGGGAGGAAGGAACTGCTTCGCTATACTGGGCTCTCACGATCACAATCGTTGTTGGATTGGCTTTTGCCGGATCATACACATGCCACGCTCGTTTCTGCTTTCCACTGTCGGCGGGTTCTTTGCCGTCTTGGCGCTTCTGTCCGCGGGCGCGTTCGCGCAGATCCCGGATCCCGTATCGAGCCCGGCATCGCCCCCGGCGCCTGCTGGCCCTCCGCAACCCGAGCGATCCGCCGACACGCCGGCCGATCGCCCCGAGGCCGATGCGGCTGATCTCTCCGGGGGTATGGACGCCGATCAGATCTACGCGGTCCTGGTTGCCGAGATCGCCGCACGTCGCGGCGATATGGACACCGCCTTCACCTACTATCTGGAGGCGGCCGACCTCACGAAGGATCCCCGCCTGACCGAGCTGGCCGTGCGTTCAGCCATCACTGCGGGCAACGGTGCGGCGACCGAGGAGGGATTGCGGCGTTGGCTGGACCTCGACCCCACCTCGAGGGGCGCGCATCAGATGGGCGCCTTCTCCCGCATCAAGGCGAACGACCACGAGGGGGCGCTCCTGCACCTGATGCGCCTCGTGCAGCTCTCGCCGGATGATCCGGACGCGGCATTCGGACAGGCCGCCGCCATTATTTCGCGGGCGCCGACGCCTGCGGCCCGTGTCGGACTGATGCAGGCGTTGGCCGACCAGTTTCCGCAGAGCGCGCATGCGCAGCAGTCGCTCGCGATGGTGGCGGCCAGTGCGTCTCAGCTCGAGATCGCCGATTCTGCCGCACGCCGGGCGCTGGAGCTGAGTCCGGAATGGAACAAGCCGAGACTGTTTCTGGTGAAGCTGTTGATCTCCTCGGACAAGCGCGGCGAAGCGCGGTCGTTGCTCGAGGAGTATCTCGCGCTCAGTCCCGACGATCAGGTGTTGCGGATGCTGTACGGACAGCTCCTCGTCGAGGAAGAAGAGTTCTCCAGCGCGCGAGACGTCTTTCAGCGCCTCCTCGACAACCGTCCGAAGGAGCCGGATGTGCTGTTCGCCGTCGGCGTCCTGTCGTTGCAGCTCGAGGATACGGAGGGAGCGCGTATCTATTTCACGCGTCTGTACGAGACCGGCGAGCGTCGAGACGACGCGGCTTTCTACCTGGGGCAGGTCGAGGAGCGTGCCGAAAATCCCGAGGCCGCACTTGCGTGGTACAGCAAGGTCAAGGGCGCGAATGCGGTCGATGCGCAGATCCGCACGGCATTGCTGAGTGCGAAGGGCGGCGATGTACGGCGTGCGCGCGAGATCCTTCAGCAGTTGCGTGACCGAGGGCCCGAGAACGCCGTTCTTCTCTACCTGGTCGAGACCGAGATCCTCGAGTCGGTCG
>NZ_DATITZ010000167.1:0-4310 GCF_035467215.1 Thiocapsa sp.
AGCCGCAACAAGTTCCAGTTCGGCTGCGAGCTGGGTCGGTTGATCGAGGACGGGGAGCTGAAGGGCCTGGTGCGCAACCCGGGCTATCGCGGCATCTCCGCGAGCTTCTGGCGAAGCCTCGACGGCGTCGGCGGTCCGGAGAGCCTGGAGATCCGCGGGGTGTGTAACTGCGGCAAGGGCGAGCCGAATCAATCGGTCTACGTCGGTCATGCCACGCCGCCCTGTCTGTTTCGCGATGTCGCCGTCTTCGGAGGTGGCGAATGAACGCCGATGCCTTTTTCGCCTTGGCCGATCATCTGAACGCCGAGCTGCAGGGCGCCGAGATCCTCTTCTCCAACCTCTCGAACGAGTCTTCGGACTTCGTGCGACTCAACCGCAACCGGGTCCGTCAGGCCGGGCATGTCGGCTCGACCGCCCTGGACTTGACCCTGATCGAGGGCTCCAGACAGGTCGAGGGCGGCTGCGATTTGAGCGGCGATCCGGGCGAGGATCAAGCCCGTGCGCGGCGTCTGCTCGCCCGGCTGCGCGAGCGTCTGGCGCACGTCCCGGACGATCCCTATCTGAGTTTTTCAGCCGAGCCGTCCGAGAGCGACCGACGCGGCGAAGCACGCCTACCGATCGCCGCCGAGGCGATCGGCGAGCTCATCGAGGTCGCCCACGAGATGGACCTTGTCGGGATCTGGGCGAGCGGCGAGATCGCCGAGGGGCTCGCCAGCTCGATCGGGCATCGCCACTGGCACGCGAGTGCCAGCTTCAACCTGGATTGGAGTTGTTATCTGGAGGCGGACAAGGCGGTCAAATCCGCCTACAGCGGCCTCGACTGGGATCCGGAGATCCTGCGTGGCAAGCTCGAAGCGATGCGCGAGGGGCTGCACATCATGTCGCGCCCGGCACGCATCCTGGAGCCGGGGCGCTACCGGGCTTATCTGGCGCCGAGCGCCGTCGGCGAGCTGATGGGCATGCTCGCCTGGGGCGGGTTCGATCTGAAGAGCCACCGCACCCATCAGACCCCGCTGCTCAAGATGACGCGCGGCGAGCGCAGCTTCGACCCGCGCATCGGGATCCACGAAGAGCACGACCGCGGTCTTGCACCCCGCTTCACGCCCGAGGGCTTTCCGACACCGCCGCGCGTTGCACTGGTCGAAGGCGGTCGCTTCGCCGGATGTCTCGTCGACGCCCGTTCGGGCAAGGAATACGGCGAGCCGGTCAATGCCGCCAGCGATGCGCCCGGATCGCTCGGCCTGGATGCCGGGACGTTGGATGCCGCCGATGTCCCGGGTCAACTCGATACGGGGTTGTGGATCGGCAACCTCTGGTACTGCAACTGGTCCGACCCCAATGACTGCCGCGTTACCGGCATGACCCGTTTCGGCACCTATTGGGTCGAGGCCGGCGAGATCGTCGCACCAGTCAAGGTCATGCGCTTCGACGACAGCCTCTACCATCTACTCGGCGATCGCCTGGAGGTTCTGACACGCGAGCGCGAGCTGCTCCTCTCCGCCGAGACCTACGACGGGCGCTCGACCGACAGCGCGTTGCTGCCCGGTCTTCTGGTGTCGGGGATCGATTTGACGCTGTGAAATGGCGGCTCGCGGCATCCGCAGCCGTCGGCAGGGCGTCGTCTCAAGAACCCTTTCACATAGGCGTTTGACTCGTGACACCGCTCTGCGGTGTCACGCATCTATTGGCGCTACGCGCCACGATCGAGCTTGAGTCACCAATCCCTGAACACATCGACCAACCCCGCGCGCCCGGCATAGCAGCGCGCGCTCGACCAGCGCCAATGCTCCGGATCATCCACAAAACCCCGCTTCACCGGATTGTTGTGGATGTACTCCAGCTTCTGTCTCAACATCACTTTCCCCTCGATGCATTCCGGATGGGATCCCTCTTGCCAGAGCTGATACGAGCGATCGCTGCGTCTCGCCTTGAACGTGAACCCCATGCGATCCAGAAGCCGTCGTGCGCCCTGTTCCTCCAGCAGATCGATGAGCCTCCTGGCCGAGTAGGATTTGAAACGCTTCCAGAAATCCGGCAGGTTAGGCGCCTGAGCCACCGCATGCAGGTGGTTTTCCAGCACGACGAAGCCATAGATTCGAAGCGCGGCATGTTCCTGCAGGTATGACCAAGAGTCGAACACCACTTGAGCGGTTTCAGGTCGAGTGAAAATGGGCAGCCATTCGACGACGGTACAGGTCAAGAAATGTGGGTGCTCCTCCGAGGCGAAACGGTAGCGTGTCCGAGCCATTGGTGCCCCGTGGAAATATCGTTTCGTGTACTCTACTCGATCGTCTGCTTCGTTGTGAACCGCATCTTGACTCGCAGTGTTTCACCCTTCGATCGCCTCCTGTGCACGTGGCGCGGAGCGCCAAGGGATGCGTGACACCGCCGAGCGGTGTCACGAGCTATGGAGCTGACGGCTGAGGTGATCTCGCGGCTCCGCTTATTTTCTTCTCGTGACACCGCCCAGCGGTGTCACGCCTCTACTGGCGCTCCGCGCTACGTGCTGGGCCAATCGACCATGCGTTGCCACGCAAAGAGCGCCGGCCGGCGGGGTTCCGGTGTTCTAATGGTGACCATACCGACCCGCGCCCCGATGCGCTGCCTATAGAGGGACGAAGGCATGCCCGATTATCTGAAACCCCTGTTTAACCCCCGCCTGCTAGCCGAGGCACTGCGCGAGCAGCCACCTTCACCGGACGACGCTCAACGCGCGATCGCCTTGAGCTGGGCCGCCGGCGCGGCGAACGGCAGCCTGCTGGGCCGGAAGGAAAAACCCCTGCAAGGCCAATTCCTGAGCGAGGTGATGGACCGGCTGCTGGGCTTTCGCCAGCTCGTCGGCTCCGAGGGCGCGCATCACATGGACCCCGAGACCAGCTCCGGGACGGTGAAGGGCTATCGACCGCCGGATGCCCGTCTGGGCTGGTTCGGGGCCACCGTAGATCTCACCCGCGCGGTCCTTGAGCTGAAGGCGCCGGGGGCGGATCTGGACGCCAAGCAGGGTGCCGGTTACGGCAAGCTTACGCCGGTGGAGCAGGCGTTCGGTTATGCCGCCAAGGTCGATGGCTGCCGCTGGGTCATCGTCAGCAACTTCATCGAGCTGCGGCTCTACCGCACCGACCGGGGGCAGGGTTACTGCCAGCGTTTTTGGTTAGCCGATCTGACCGATCCCGAGCGTCTGGAGGTTTTCCTCTTCCTGCTTGGTCGCGAGACGCTGCTCGGCGCCAATCCCGCCGCGCCGAGCCCGGTCGAGCGTCTGGCCAGCCACACGCATGTCGCCGAGGAGCGGATCACCAAGGCCTTCTATGTCTTCTATCGGGATCTGCGGCTCGATCTCTTTTATCGGCTGCGCGCCGACAACCCGGCGCCTGCGTCCCTGTCGGTCGAATCACACGCCGTGCGGCTTCTGGAGCAGGCCCAAAAGCTCCTCGACCGCTGTCTCTTCATTTGCTTCTGCGAGGATATCGGCCTGCTGCCGGCCAAGGTGCTCAACAGCGCCCTGACCGTCAAGAACGCCGGATTCGTCAGCGTTTCGCGCTGGCAGCAGCTCTGCGGTCTGTTCGACGCCATGGACAAGGGTCTGCCCGCGATGCAGATCAACGCCTACAACGGCGGTCTGTTCGCCAGGGATGCCGCGCTCGATGCGCTGGTGGTGGCCGATGCCGCGCTCGACGGCATCCGTGCGCTCTCGGACTACGACTTCGAGACCGATCTGAACGTCAACATTCTGGGCCACATCTTCGAGCAATCGATCACCGACCTGGAGTCCATCCGCGCCGAGATTCGCGGCGAGGGCGACGACCGGCAGCGCTCGCGACGCAAGCGCGACGGCATCTTCTACACCCCGGATCTCATCACACGTTTCATGGTCGCACGCACTATCGGCGGCTGGCTCGCCGAGCGTCATGCGCAGATCGAGGCCCGGCATCGCACCGGCAAGCCTGGCCCCCTGTCGAACGAGACCCGTCTGAAGATCTGGGTGGACCATCTCGACGTCCTGCGGCGCATCAAGGTGCTGGATCCTGCGTGCGGATCGGGCGCCTTCCTGGTCGCCGCCTTCGAGTATCTGATCGGCGAGTACGAGCGGGTCAACCGCACGATCGCCGAGCTGAGCGGTGCGCCCGGACAGCTCGGCCTGTTCGATCTCGACCGCCAGATCCTGCAGGACAACCTGTTGTTTCCCATCCTGATCCGCAAACCACCGGCCATTTTTGCAGGGAATTTTCCACCGGTGATGTCGTTTTCCGGTGAAGCAATGCGGTAAGCGCGGAGCGCGGATGTCCCGCACGCTTCACCGGCGTGCATCCTCG
>NZ_DATITZ010000168.1:0-13000 GCF_035467215.1 Thiocapsa sp.
CGCGCGCAGCCCGCACCCGGACTACGCAGATGTGAACGGCAGCCATGATGGCGAAACCAAGATCCCCGCGTGGGAGATGATCCGCTTCTCGATCAACATCATGCGCGGCTGCTTCGGCGGCTGTACCTTCTGCTCGATCACCGAGCATGAGGGCCGCATCATCCAGAGCCGCTCGGAGGAGTCCATCCTGCGCGAGCTCGAGGAGATCCGCGACCGCACCCCGGGCTTCACGGGCACCATCTCGGATCTCGGCGGACCGACCGCCAACATGTATCGGCTCGCCTGCAAGGATCCGCGCATCGAGTCGTCCTGCCGGCGTCCGTCCTGTGTCTACCCGGACGTCTGTCCGAACCTCAACACCGATCACGCCCCATTGATCCGGCTCTATCGTCGCGCGCGCGCCATCCCCGGCATCAAGCGTGTTCTGATCGCCTCCGGGTTGCGTTACGACCTGGCGGTGCGCTCGCCCGAGTACATCCGTGAGCTGGTCACCCACCATGTCGGCGGCTATCTCAAGATCGCCCCCGAGCACACCGAGGCCGGACCGCTCAGCAAGATGATGAAGCCCGGCATCGGGACCTACGACCGCTTCAAGGAGCTGTTCGACCGCTATTCGCGCGAGGCGGGCAAGGAGCAGTACCTCATCCCCTATTTCATCGCCGCCCACCCGGGCGCCAGCGATGAAGATATGATGAATCTTGCACTCTGGCTCAAGCGCAATGGCTTCCGCCCCGACCAGGTCCAGGGGTTTCTGCCCACACCGATGGCGACCGCCTCGGCCATGTATTACTCGGGTCGCAACCCGTTGAAAAAGGTCACGCGTGATTCGGAGCGGGTCCCCGTGGTGCGCAAGCAGCGTCAGCGGCGTCTGCACAAAGCATTCCTGCGCTACCACGATCCGGAAAATTGGCCGCTGTTGCGCGAGGCACTGAAGGAGATGGGCCGTTCCGATCTAATCGGCAACGGCAAGCGTCACCTGGTGCCGGCCTTTCAACCCGCCGGCACGGGTCTGTCGCCGGAGGGTCGCCGTCGTCCCGGTCGCACGCCCGTGCGACATCGTCGAGAGACGAAGGCTCAACCGTAAAATATATCGCGATAGGCCGTATAGATCGCGATCGTCAGGACAGGCACGACAACCAGGAGCCCGAGCATCAGGGGCAGGGCACCGAGGGTCACCAAGACCATCGCGACCAGCCCGTAGATCAGGAAAGGCAGGATGTTCTTGAGGCAGCCGGAGAAGCTCAGCCCGAACGCCTTGAGCACCGGGACCTGGTCGAGTGCGACCAGGCTCGGGGCGAAAAACATGGCCATCGCGAGCGGGACGCCCAGCAGCATCGCCACCAAGACGGGCAGGAGGACGATCGGGTTGGCGAGGAAGATGCCGATATCGTTAGGGGTTGTCGACCCGACTCGCCGGGCGCGGTGGGCTCATCCCTCGATTGGCAAGGTAGCGCTCCACGACCACTCCGCAGGCCTGACAGATGCCGGTGAGCGCGGAGACGGCCTCGGCGCCGCACTTCGGGCAGCGTGTCGGATCGTCTTCGGGGCTGGTATCGGGTCGATCGTCCCTTTGCCGTCTCCCGTCGAGCCGAGACGATGTTTCGGCGCCGTTGGGTTGCAGCGCCGACGGCGCGACGACCTTGTCCGTTTGGCTGCCCGCGGGTGCCGGTGCCGTGTTTGTCGTGGATTCTGGCTCGATGGCCACCCTCAGTCCGATGGTGCTCAGGGCGTCCCGATAGCGCTGAGCCTCGCCGGTCGTCAAGCTGTGCTTCAACACCCGACCGGCTCCGCCGAGGATCAGATCCCGCGCGGTCTCCTCCTGAAGCTTGAACTTGGCCGCCAGCCGCGGCACCACGTCCTGCAACGCATGGCCGGGCATCAGCTCGCCGGTGTAGAGGATCCGATAGCGTCCTTCCATCGTGGTTCTCCTGGATGGCAGTGGTACGGAAGCGGTTCGGCCGAACCCTGTCGAGCAGACCGCCGCACGGACCGGAAGCCGGCCGCCCGCGCAGCTCGCTTAAGCGGTCAGGCGTCTCAGCCAGGCGAGGATGCCCGGCTCGGCTGCCCAGACGTCGCGCATCGCCTCGCGGTACATCCACGCCTGGTCGTCGCCGCCGGGGAGGGCATCGGGCGGGGTGAAGCGCGGACGCTTGATGCGCTTGCGGGTCAAATACTGCGGGATTCTCGGCAAGCGGTTGACCGCGGTCGTCAAGACCAGGCGTGCCCTGTCCTGTCGCCCGAGGCGGTAGAGTGCCAGCACCTCCCCGTAGGCGAGATCCGCCAGTCCATCGTTCGGAAAGCGTCGGGCCAACGCCAGCGCGAGCTCGTCCTTGCCGTCGCGTAGATAGTGATTCATGAGCTCCGCGCGCACGCCGTGGTTGTCCCGCGGGTTGAGCCGCAGCAGGGTCTCGAGCGTTCGCGCCGCACCGTTCGGCTCGTCTTCGTCGATCTGGCAGAGATATTGTCTGAAGAGCAGCCGCAACGCCGGGCGATTGGGGGGCGCAGACCAGGGAATATGCTGGGGCGCGTCGTCGGGCAGGACCTGATCCAAAATGCTCCGCGCGCGCTCGAGGAGCGGACGCAACAGGAGATGGGAAATCCACGGCAATGCGCTCTCGGGATGCAGATAGAGCGCGGTCGCGAGATCGTCCAGCACCTCCAGACTGTCGGCGAGTGCCGGGTTCGCTTGCAGGTGATCGAGCCAGTCGGGGGTCGACCAGAGGTCGACGTCCTCGTCGGGAACGAGCCGGGTGGACGCGGGCTTAGCCCACGGAAAGACCGACTTCCAGTCCGTTTCGAGGTGGCGCACCGCAGCCGGGGCGCACAGTCGTGCCGGGGCGGGGCCGTATCGCGAGGGGCTGAAGTCGGCGTCTTCGTCGGCGCCGTCCGGGACCGGGGCATCGATGTCGTCGAACAGCGCGAGCTGACCCGGCAGCCACCCGGGTGCGTGGATATTCAGCGGCTCCAGGCGATAAACGGGCAACGGACGGGCCTGAATCAGGGTGATCCAGTCGTGAAGATCGAGTAGGACCGGATCCAGTGCATCCGAGTGGCTGTCCACGAGTGCTTCTTGCGGATCCTCGACGGCACGGTTGAGGAAATCCAGGACACCGGGATGCGTGAACCCGATCTGCCGAAATCGGAAGAGCCAGAAGCGGGCGCGCTCGCGGGCGATCCAATCCTTGTGCTGGGCCGCTAGGAGCGTGATCTCGAGGATCGCCGTGCCGGGATTGTCCGGGTCGCTGCGCAACGCGGCCGTGAAGGCGGCATCGGCCTCGGGGAAATCGCCGTCGTCGATCGCCATCGTGCAGCGTCGCTGCCAGGCGGCGGCCCGCAGGGGGCGGCTGCCCTCGGCGCAGATCCGGGCGAGGAACGCCTCCTTCTTGCGACCATGGCCGAGTCGATCGTAGGCATCGCAGAGGATGTCGATCGACGGCTCGAACTCACCGTCGAGGTCTTCGAGCGATCCCGCAAACAGGGGTTCCAGGAGCGCCGCGGCGCGCTTGGGACGATCCTGCGTGAGCCAGCGATCGGCGATGCGGGCAAGGAGAGGCTCCGGAACCGCGTGCAGTTCGAGCGCCTCGCGCAGCCCGTGCTCGGGCAGCTCGTCGAGCAGGATCTCCCAGACCAGATCGCTCGACAGCTCCGGCACCTCGTCGATCGCTCCGCAGCACTCGCCGTAGGGGCTACCGGAGCCGCAGGAACAAGGTTCCTCGGGGGGGTGGGGCGTCATCAAACGGGTCTGAAAGGCATAGCTCGGTTGCGGGGTCGCGTTCCAGATTGCCGTTCCGAGGAGATTGGCGAGTCGCCGCCGCTCGACCTCGTCGATCTCGCTTCCGGACAACCCGAGCATCTCCGGGAGATGCCCGCGCGCCCAGGCGAGAAAGCTGTCGGGATCCGGGGCAAGCAGGATCTGTCGCACTGAACGCTGAATCACCTCTTCGAAGCGTTCGGTATCGGCCATGTCGTGGTCCAGCATCGCGATCTCCTCCGTCGGATGGAGGCAGTTTGGGGATGCGCCCGCCGGGGATGACTCTGTCGCGCGGCGGATCCTGCATGATTTGATTGTAAACCCTCTCGGGTCGGCTGTGTCGATGACCTGAAACAGTTGAACGCGCCAACGGCGGGCAGCCATCACGGTTCCGAAAAAATCACCCGCCCCGAGTATAGTTGCGGCATGTCCGTTCCCGATCACCCCCATGACTGAGCACAAGGTCCGAATCTTCGTCTCCTCCCCGTCCGACCTGGAGCATGAGCGTGCCCTGGTGAAGGATGTGATCGAGGCGTTGGCCCAGGAATATCTCCCCTATTTCAGCCTCCAGGCCGTGCTTTGGGAGGAGGAGGCGCTGACGGCCGCACAGAGTTTTCAGGCCGGACTCCTGCGCCCTTCGGAATGCGAGATCGTGCTGGTGATGCTCTGGACACGGCTCGGCACGCCGCTCGCCGATGACCCCTACGAGGGCATGACAGGGACGGAGTGGGAGTTCGTCGACGCGGTGCGGGAATCGGCCCGCACGGGTACCCCCGAGGTCTTGGTCTACAAGAAGACCGCGCCGCGCATGGTGGACGTCAACAATGCGGAGGCGACCCGCGAGGCGCTCGCCGACCGGCATCGACTCGAAGAGTTCTTCCGCACCCACTTCTTCAACCCGGACGGCAGTTTCAGCCGCGCCTTCAGACAGTTCGGCAACGACCGCAGCTTCCGCGAGCTGCTCGAGACGCAACTGCGCAAGCTCCTGAACCGACGCATCAGTGCGGAGCGGCGCCTGGCCTCCGATGCAGCCGACTGGCGCGGGAGTCCCTTCCGCGCCGGTGAGCCGTTCGAGGTGGTCGACGACCGCGTCTTTACCGGTCGCGAGACCGAGACGCGCGAGCTGGTGACGCGCCTGGAGGCGCTGCAAGGCTCCGGGCGCGGACTGCTCTTGTTGAGCGGTCCGAGCGGGGTGGGCAAGAGCTCGCTGATCCGCGCCGGGCTGCTGCCGCGTCTGATCCGGCCCTTTCTTTTCCCGGGCATTGCCGGGTGCCGCTGGGGTTTCGTGGATCTGGAGGATCGCGACCCGATCGAGGCCCTGGCCGTCGCCCTCGCCGCGCCAGGTTTGCTGGGGCCGGCGCTGGATGCCTTCGGGCTGGATGTCGCTCGCTTGACGCGATTGCTGGTCAGCGAGCCCGAGGTCGCCGCGGATCAACTGCTGGCCGCGCTCGCTCAGTTGGCCGATGACCCGGCGAGCAGAAGCGACGGAGCGAACGGGCGTTTGCAGCTCGCGATCATTGTCGATCCGCTCGATCGCCTGTTTACGGAGTCGCTGCGGGGAGCGTCACGAACCCGGTCTTTCTTCAAGGCGCTGGTCCTGCTTGCTGCCCGCGACGACGTCTGGGTGATCGCCTCGCTGCGCAGCGACTACCTGCGCCACCTCGGCGAGATGCCCGAGCTCGCGGCGCTCCTGGATGAACAAAGCTGGTTTCGCCTGGAGCCGCCGCCCGCGGCGCGGATCAGACAGGTCATCGAGATCCCCGCGCGCGTCGCCGGCATCGAATACGAGGGAGTGGCCGGCGGCGGACGCGGCCTGGTCGAGGCGCTGGAATCGGAGGCGAGCCTACTCGAGCACTGGCCGGCCGTCCTCGAGCCCTTGCTGGACGAGCTCTACAGACGCGCGCGAGACGGCTCCGGCGGTGCGGAAACCAACCGGAATCCGCCTCTGACCCTCGCCGATTATCGCCGTGTCGGCGGACTCTCCGGCTCCCTGCTGCGCCGTGCCGACGCACTCTGGGAGGCGTTGGATCCCGAGACCCGGGACGCGCTGCCGGTGCTCTGCCGCAGCCTGATCGCCCTCGAGGGCGGAGGCGCATCCGCGCTCGGCGCACGCCGCGGCGACCTGCTGACCGTGACCCGTCATCCGGCGGTCGGCAGGCTCGTGGAGTTGCTCATCGAGGCTCGCCTGTTGGTTGCCGAGGGTGTGGCCGATCCCTCCGCGCGGCTCGGTTGCACCCAGGAGGCGCCGCGCCTCATGGACGATCTGCGGCGCATCATGATCCAGACCGGGGAGGAATGGCGCGAGCGGCTGCGCAGCAGGCGCGGCACAGTGGGGCGGGATGTGTCGGTGCCTTCGGACGGCGATTTCGAGGTTGTCCCCGATGCAGCCATCCTGGCTCCGGACGTGGAGCGCGGCGAGGACCCCGACGCCGTGCCCGTCCTGCACTGGGAGGACTACCGTGCGCTCGCGAGTTTTATCCATCCGGCCCTGTTCGAGCAGTGGTTCCCGATCCGCGATTGGGTCGCCGACCCGAGCAACCGCCGCGATCTGATCCTGCGCTATCAGATCTCCCGCCAAGCGCGCCTATGGAGGCGCACCGACTGCAATCGCGAATATCTGCTCGGAGAGGCCGGCTATGCCGCGGCGCGGCGCTTTGCGGATGACTACGGCGAAGAGCTCGAGCCCTTGGAGCAGGAGCTTCTCGAGCACTCGCGTCAGCATCTGGTGCTGCAGCGACGGCGCAACCGATGGGCTCGTCTCCTCGGCCTGACCCTGGCCGCACTCCTGGTCCTTGCCACCGGGGCGGCCTTCTGGGCTTGGGACGCCTCGCGCGAGGCCACCCTGAATCTCCAGCGCAGCCTGCTCAAGGCGGCCGATCTCGCCGTGCGGCAGGGCAACACGCCCGAGGCGGTGCGACTCGCTCTGAATGCCGGTCCCTATCTGCCCGAGGCGGCGACCGATACCCTGAGCCGCGCCTTCACCACGAACCGCATGATCGCGATGGTCCAGTCCGAGGTCATGGCGGGCGACCAACCGCTGCCTCCGGCGTTTCGAGACGACGGCGAGCGCCTGGTCACTCAATCGCGGGGCGAAGGTGTGCAGCTCTGGGCGCTGCGCGCGCTGAGCTATCAGCCCGAGGCGCACCTCTCCGGTCCGCAGACGCCGATCCATTCGGTCCGTTTCGTCGGCAGCGGCGAGCCGCAGATCATCCTGGGGATCGGCGAGACCGGTGTTTGGCGCCTCCCGGCCGAGCCCGGTCGGCCTCCCGACTGGAGCTGCGGTGCGCGCCCGGACAGCCCGATCGCACTGGATCGCGACGGCCGTTTTCTCGCCATCTCCCACGGTGCGCCGCAGGACCGCTATGCCGTCTGTCTCCTGGATCTGGGCCGGCCCGGGGCAGCGCTCTGGGACGTGCCCGTACACGCGAGCGAGGTGCGCAGCATCGCCTTTGCGCCGGACGGGGAGCTGCTCGTCACCGCCTCGCGCGACGGCACCGCACGCGTGCTCGAGACCCGCACGGGCAACGAACGGCTGGTCCTGCCGACCGGCGGCTCGCTCGGCAGGCCGGCCAACGATGCCCGATTCGACCCCGCGGGTCGGCGGATCTCCGTGGCGTCCGCGGACGAGCGGATCCGCGTCTACGACCTCGACGGCGGCGAGCTTGCCGAGCTCGGTGTGATCGAGCGTGACGGCCGACGGATTCGCATCCACAAGTCCGCGGTGCGCGAGGCGGTGTTCTCGCCCGGCGGACAGTACCTGATCGCCGGAGACGACACCGGGCAGGTGGTGCGCTGGGATCTCGAAGGCCGCAATGCCGAGGTCCTCGGGCATCACGACCTGAGCGTGGAGCACGTAAGGGTGTCGCCGGGCATGGACGACGAGGATCGCGAGCCACTCGTGCTCAGCGCATCCCTCGACAAGACCGCGCGCCTCTGGGGTCTACTCTCCGGAAAGGAGGTGGCGGTCTTCAGTCATGACGCGGCGGTCACGGATGCCCGCTTCAGCGCCGACGGTCGCCGGGTTCTGAGCTACTCGGATCCGGACGGCTCGGCGCGACTCTGGTCGGTCAAACCGACCGAGACCCTGGCCTTCCATCTCCCCAGCGCCGATCACGTCTGGCATCTGGCGATGGCCGAGACGCCTGTAGCGTCGGATGCCCTATCGCCCGATTCCGGAGACCCAGGCGCCGGGCCGAAGGAGTCGGGGTCGGTCATGCTCGCTACCGCCGCCTTCGACGGAAGGGTCGAGGTCTGGCAGTACGATCGTCGCGACGACGCGCCCCCGCCGGTGCGGATCTGGACCCTGAGGGGGCACGAGGGGCGTGTGCGCCGGGTCGCCTTCTCGCCCTCGGCGGACCGGCTGGCAAGCGCAGGTCACGACGGCACCGCCCGGGTCTGGGATCTGAGCAGCGGCGGTGGCTGCCGCCTGGAGGTCTCCGCCGACGGTTCATCCTGCAGCTCGGATAGCGGACGCACCTGTCCGAACGTCCATCAGGCCCTGTTCGCCCCCGACGGACGCTGGCTTCTAACGACATCGAGCGATCCCGCCGAGCCGGTGCGTTTCTGGGATCCGCTCGCCTGCGCCCCGCTGGACGGAGCGCCCCGGTGGGGCGAAGGCGGAAGCGGGGTTCAGGCCGCAGCGGTCTCCGAGGGCCCGGATGGAGCCACACTGGTCGCGACCGGCGACGACGGCGGCGGTGTCCGGATCATGCGGATGGACAGCACCGGCGGCTGGACACCGGTGTGCGCCGCACAATGGCATACGGACACGGTGACGGACGTCGCCTTCTCCCGGGATGGTCGGTGGCTCGCGACATCGAGCGAGGACGGCAGTGCGGCCCTGGTGGCGCTGACGGACGGCGGCTGCGCATCCCCCCGGTATTTGGAGCCCCAGGCCGGCATCCTCTACAGCGTCGCATTTGCACCGGATAGTCAGGCGCTCGTCACCGCGTCGTTGGACGCGAAGGCACAGGTTTGGGCCTTGGACGGCTCCCTGCTCGCAAATCTCGTCGGGCACAAAGATCGGATCTACGGCGCCAAGTTCAGCCCGGACGGACGCTGGATCCTGACCGCCTCGCGTGACGGCGCGGTGCGTATCTGGATGCGTCCCACGCGTCCGAGCCCGCTGCCGGAGGAATCCTTTCTGACCCTCGACGGCGATCTCGGCGGCGTTGCCTACGCGGACTTCAGCCCCGACGGACATACCATCGGCGCCGCCTACTGGGAGAACGCCACCCTGCTCTGGCGTCTCTGGACCGAGGAGACCGAGCCAGACCGTCGCCTCGAGTCGATCTGGGGCCGGGACCGCGCGCGCCTTGCCCTGATCCGCGAGGCCGCGCGCTTCAAGAGCGAGAATCGGCTCGACCGGCGCGAGCGCGACATCTCGGATGCGGCACCTCAGGTCGAGTAGTCTCGCCGCCTGCCGCCTGCCGGCCTCGCTTTCGTTGTCGTAGACGAGTTTCGATACGACAACGACAACAACAACGACAACGACAACGAACGGTCTCGACACATCTGCCGTGCCGCACGAAGGTGATTTCCAGGAATCAACATCCCAACTGCGTAGAGGATCGGCCGGCGTTGACGCCGACGGTCGTCGCGAAGCGGCGACCCGCCCGATCGGATGTGCAAGGAAGGATCGACATGTCGATGCACATTCAGGCGCACCTCAGGTTCCTTCAGGTTGTGCGGGCATGCGCAGTCGGGGTGCTGATTTCCGGAAATCACCTAACCTCTCGGGCGCGCTCGCGTCCGTCCGCTCAAGCGAACGAGGATTCACCATGAGCCGTACCCCCGTCCTCTCCTGTCTGCTCGGCGCCTTGCTCGCATCCTGCGCGACCCAAGCCGCCGCCTTCAAATGCATGCCGCTCTACGGCAATTGGTGCGGGATCGGGTATCCGGTCGCGGGATTCCCGCCGCCGGTGGATGCCTTCGACGCGGCCTGCATGCGCCATGACCTCTGTACCGCCGGTCCCGCTCCGGAACAGGCCTGCGATGTCGCCTTCGTCGGCGAGCTGCACGCCGTCGCCGCCCAAGTCGGTTATCTCCCGCGCCCGTTGCAATGGGCCGAGTACGTCATCCGGGTGAAGGCCGGCGGCCCCGTCGGCGGTATGCCGATGCCCTCGCCGTTCGACGCCTTCGGTCTCATGTCGAGCGTTGCCGCGCCCTGTTGGTGAGCGCCGCTCGGACGCGGCGCGATCGACCGGAGTCGGTTCAACCTAGGTTCAATGCTGCGATGCTGGGGCCGGGTGTGTTGCGCGATGTGCGACTGCCAGCTCTTTCGCCGCGTCGAACTCGGCGTCGGTCATCTGGCTGCCGATGATGTTGCGTAATTGATCGGCGTCCGTGTCGCCCTGCGCGATGGCCAGCGACAACCAAAAATGCGCGCGGGCGAGATCGATCTCGACCCCCCGCCCCTCGGCATAGATGAGGCCCATTGCATACTGAGCGTCCATCTCTCCGCGCTCCGCGGCTTCGCGAACGCGTGCGACCTTCGACGGGTCGTTGCGCAGCAGGATCAGGTCCTTGAGGTAGTTGTTGTCGGCCATGCTGTCGATTCGGATTCTTGGGTGCAGGATTCGCATCAGTATAGAGCAACCTTTTCGCCCTCGCGGCCGGCCCCGAGCCCACCGGACTCGCCTTCGCACGGCTCGGGTCTGCAGGTCGCGCGGCGGTTCGATATGTTGGATTTGGCCGAGCCTCGATCCGAGCTGATACCATTGCGCCCGCGGACACCGACGTTCCGAACGCCATCCATCCAGTCTCGACGACACCGACGGTGAGTCTCCATGCCCCTGATCAAACCTTTCGCGGCGCTCCGGCCGGCCCCCGCGCATGCCGCGGACGTGGCCGCTCCGCCCTACGACGTGATGAGTGCTGCGGAGGCACGTCGGATGGTCGAAGGGCGGCCTTGGAGCTTTTTGCACATCTCGCGCCCCGAGGTCGATCTGCCCGAGGGTACCGATCCCTACAGCCCGCCGGTCTATGCCAAGGCACGCGAGAATCTCGATCGGATGCTGGTCGAGGGCCTGTTGGTGCGCGACTCGTCGCCCGGCTACTACCTCTATCGTCTGACGATGGGCGCGCATCGCCAGACCGGTCTGGTGGCGGTCGCTTCGATCGACGCCTACGACACGGATCGGATCAAGCGTCATGAGCTCACGCGCCCCGTCAAGGAGGACGACCGTGTGCGCCAGATCGACGCACTGAACGCGCAGACCGGGCCTGTGTTGCTTGCCTGCCGGGCGCGACCGGACATCGATGCCCTGATCGCCGGTCTCGTCGCCGGCTCCGCCGAGACGGACGTCACCGCACCCGACGGGATTCGCCACGAGTTTTGGCCGATCATGGACGAGCGCCCGATTGCCGAGCTGACCGCCGCCTTCGAGTCCCTGGACGCGCTCTATATCGCCGACGGCCACCACCGCTGCGCCGCGGCCTCGCGCGTCGCCGCCATGCGCCGCGCCTCGAACCCGGATCACACCGGGGCCGAGCCCTACAATTTCATGCTCGCGGTGATCTTCCCTCACGATCAGATGCGGATCCTGGACTACAACCGCGTGGTCAAAGACCTGCACGGTCACAGCGTCGAGTCGCTCATGCAGCGTCTCTCGGTGGCGTTCGAGATCGAGGGCGCACCAGGTCCGGTCGCTTCCGAGCGTCCCGGCGAGTTCGGGATGTACCTTGCCGGTCACTGGTATCGGCTGACGCTCGATCCGGGGCGGATCCCCTACGACGACCCGGTCGGGCGGCTCGATGTCAGCCTGCTCCAAGACAACCTGATCTGCCCGATCCTCGGCATTCAGGACCCACGGCGTGATGACCGGATCGATTTCGTCGGCGGCATCCGTGGCCTGGAGGCGCTGTCGGCGCGGGTCGACTCGGGCGAGATGGCGGTTGCCTTCGCGCTTCACCCGACGCGGATGGAGGATCTGATGGCGGTCGCCGATGCCGGCGAGGTGATGCCGCCGAAATCGACCTGGTTCGAGCCGAAGCTGGCGGACGGACTGGCGAGTCATCTGCTGGCGGATTGATCCCGCAAGGATCCTCTCGACACGAGGCCCGCAAAGGGGCGCGCCGCATCCTTGGGCTCGGCGGTGCGTCGAGTCTTCGTCAAAGATCCAGCCCGCACGTTTTCTTTGCGCCCTTCGTGCCTTTGCGTTTCAAAGTCGGGGATTTGAGGGTCAAACACCTCAAACCGCCCGCCGCTAAGAGAGTCGCTCCACACCATGGTCAAACCCACCTACAACCTCCCCGAGTCGCAGTGCGACGACGACGAGGCGATCCGTCACTGGCTCGACGGGTTGGCAAGCCATTATCCGACCGAAGAGCTCAAGCAGATCGCAGGCGCCTGTGCGGCGCTGACCCGTTGCCGCGGCGATCGGCGTATCGAGACCGGCGAGACCCACGTGCGTCACGTGCTCTCGACCGCCGACATCCTGGTGCGCCTGCGCATGGACTTCGAGACCCTGATCGCAGCCTTGCTCAACGGCTGTCTGGATCAGGGCGACCTCACCGAAGCGCAGCTCGATGACCGCTTCGGCCCGGGGATTGCTCGGATGGTCGGAGATCTCGCCCGCATCGGCCAGATCGCCAACGTCGACGCCATCATCGCCGCCAAGGATCAGGACGAGCACGAGGAGAACCTGCGCCGCCTGCTGCTCGGCATCGCCGAGGACGTGCGGGTGGTGCTGGTGGTGCTCGCCGAGCGTGTCCACCTGATGCGGGCCATCAAGGACCTGGAGCCGGAGCGCCGCGCCAAGATCGCGCGCGATACCCAGCGCATCTATGCCCCGCTCGCCAACCGTTTGGGCATCTGGCAGGTGAAGTGGGAGCTCGAAGATCTGAGCCTGCGCTATCTCAAGCCCGACGAGTACAAACGCATCGCCAAGCTCTTGGCCGAGCGCCGCGAGGAGCGCGAGGACTACATCGCGACGGTCATCCAGACCCTGTACGACAAGTTCGGCGAGGCCGGCATCCAAGCCGAGATCACCGGACGCCCGAAACACATCTACAGCATCTGGCGCAAGATGCAGCGCAAGGAGGTGGAGATCGCCGAGATCTTCGACCTGCGCGCGGTGCGGATCCTGGTCGGGAGCATCGCCGATTGCTACGCCGCACTCGGGCTTGTCCATGGACTCTGGAGGCACATCCCCAAAGAGTTCGACGACTATATTGCGACCCCCAAGGGCAATATGTACCGGTCGTTGCACACCGCGGTGGTTGGACCGGAGGAAAAGCCCCTGGAGG
>NZ_DATITZ010000169.1:0-10204 GCF_035467215.1 Thiocapsa sp.
GCATTTCTGCTCGATGAAGATCACGCAGGACGTGCGCGACTACGCCTTGGCGCATCGGCTCGACGACGTGGAGATCGCCCTCGAAGCGGGGATGCAGGAGAAGGCGAGCGAGTTCAGGAAGGAGGGGGCGCAGATCTACAAGCCGGTCTGAGCCGCGTCGAATCGCTCCCACCGCATGGCTCGATGAGGAGCGTGCCGCCCGGCCAAGCCGCTGATCGCGGAGGTAGGGTGGACAAGCGCAGCGTAGTCCACCATCGCCGGCGCGGGGTTCGGTGGACTTCGCTCTCGCTCGTCCACCCTACCGGCCGAGCCGCGTCGAATCGCTTTGACGTTATCGTGACTCGGGGGCTTGCGAGGCCGGTTGATTCGATCGCCGAATATTCATGGGCGTAGGGTATATACTCTCGGGCTGGCTCGACACCCGGATTTTCCGCTCGAACCGAACCCATCGCCCGACCCGACCCCCGACTTCATCTTCTCCGGAGCCCCACTCGTGATCGAGACGTTACGCAATATCGCCATTATCGCCCATGTCGATCATGGCAAGACCACGCTGGTGGACAAGCTGCTGCAGCAATCCGGGACGCTCGGGGATCGCTTCGGACCGGTCGAGCGGGTGATGGACTCCAACGCGCTGGAGAAGGAACGCGGCATCACCATCACCTCCAAGAACACCGCCCTGCGCTGGCGCGACTACCGCATCAACATCGTCGATACGCCGGGCCACGCCGACTTCGGCGGCGAGGTCGAGCGCGTGCTCTCCATGGTTGACTCGGTGCTGCTGCTGGTCGATGCCCAGGAGGGACCGATGCCGCAGACGCGCTTCGTCACCAGCAAGGCGTTCCAGCATGGCTTGCGTCCGATCGTGGTCATCAACAAGATCGACCGTCCGGGTGCACGCCCGGATTGGGTCATCGACCAGGTCTTCGATCTGTTCGACCGGCTCGGCGCGAGCGACGAGCAGCTCGATTTTCCGATCATCTACGCCTCGGCCCTGAACGGCTATGCCGGGCTGGACAACGAGGTGCGCGAGGGCGACATGACGCCGCTCTTCGAGGCGATCGTCGAGCATTGCCCCGCGCCCGAGGTGGATCCGGATTCACCCTTCCAGATGCAGATCTCCACGCTCGACTACAGCTCCTTCGTCGGGGCCATCGCACTCGGGCGCATCCGCCACGGCAGCGTGCGACCGAACCAGCAGATCGTCGTGGTCAAGCCCGACGGCGGGCGTTACAAGGCCAAGGTCGGCATCGTCTACGGCTATCTCGGGCTTGAGCGCCACGAAGTACCGCTCGCCACCGCCGGAGACATTGTCGCCCTGACCGGGATCGAGGCTCCGAACGTCTCCGATACACTCTGTCACCCGGATCACGCCGAGGCCCTCCCACCGCTGACCGTCGACGAGCCCACGGTGACCATGACCTTCCAGGTCAATACCTCGCCCTTTGCCGGGCGCGACGGCAAGTATCTGACCTCGCGTCAGCTCAAGGACCGGCTCGAGCGCGAGCTCATCCACAACGTCGCCCTGCGGGTCGAGGAAGGCAACGACCCGGAGAAGTTCCGGGTCTCCGGACGAGGGGAGCTGCATCTGTCGATCCTGCTCGAGACCATGCGCCGCGAAGGTTACGAGCTGGCCGTCTCGCGCCCCGAGGTCATCTTCCGCGAGATCGACGGACAGATCTGCGAGCCTTACGAGCAGCTCACGGTCGACGTGGAGGAAACCTCGCAGGGCGCCATCATGCAGGCGCTCGGCGAGCGGCGCGGCGAGCTCAAGGACATGGTCCCGGACGGCAAGGGCCGGGTGCGCTTGGACTACGAGGTCCCATCGCGCGGCCTGATCGGTTTTCAGACCGATTTCATGTCCATGACCTCGGGCACCGGGCTGAAGTATCACATCTTCGACCGCTATCGCCCCGCCAATCCGGGCGGCATCGCACCGCGGCGCAACGGCGCACTCATCTCCAACGGCACCGGCAAGGCACTCGGCTACGCGCTCTTCAGCCTGCAGGAGCGCGGGCGCATGATGGTCTCTCCTGGCGACGAGGTCTACGAGGGCCAGGTCGTCGGGATCCACTCGCGCGACAACGACCTCACCGTCAATCCGCTCAAAGCCAAGCAGCTGACCAACATCCGCGCCGCCGGCTCGGACGAAAACATCCTGCTGACCCCGCCGGTGAAGTTCACCCTCGAGCAGGCGCTGGAGTTCATCGAAGACGACGAGCTGGTCGAGATCACACCTACGGCGATCCGAGTGCGCAAGCGTCATCTCACCGAGAACGATCGCAAGCGGGCGAGTCGCGGCTAAACCGCTGCTAAACCGCGTCGGGACCGACAGACGAGGCTTGCGTGCGGATTAGACCTCGTCGCAACAGCCAGCGACGGCGGGACGCGGTTTAGGTTGGTGAAAACGGAGACTCCAAGACCAGGCTATCCCGGTGCTGGGAGCTGACGGCTCTTTGCCAGGCCCAGGAGGGCCGCTGACGGCTGACGGCTGACGGCTGACGGCTGACGGCTGAACAGTAACAAATCACACCATCGAACAAACCCCATGCCCGATCTCTATCGCCCCGGCGAGCCCTTTGCGACCCATACGCTGGACGTCGACCACGATCACCGCCTCTATGTCGAGGAATGCGGTCGGCCGGACGGCATCCCCGCGATCTTTCTGCACGGCGGACCCGGTGCAGGTTGCGAGCCGGCCCACCGCGCCTTTTTCAACCCGGATCGCTATCGCGCGGTCTTGTTTGATCAACGCGGATGCGGGCGTTCGACACCCAACGCATCCCTGACCGCAAACACCACATGGGATCTGGTCGCCGACATCGAGCGGATCCGCGAGCGACTCGGGATCGAGCGCTGGCTGGTGTTCGGCGGCTCCTGGGGCTCGACGCTCGCGCTGGCCTATGCCGAGACCCATCCGGATCGCGTCACGGCGCTGGTGGTGCGCGGGATCTTTCTCTGCCGGGACGATGAGATTCGTTGGTTCTATCAAGAGGGTGCGAGCTGGATCTACCCGGACTATTGGGAGCAGTTTCTCGCCCCGATCCCGGTCGAGGAGCACGGCGATCTGCTCTGCGCCTATCACAAACGCCTGACCGGCGAGGACGAGACAACCCGTCTCGCCGCGGCGCAAGCCTGGTCGGTCTGGGAGGGCCGCACGGCGACGCTGCGGGCGAATCCGGACATCGAGGCGCACTTCGCCCATCCGCATGTGGCCTTGAGCTTGGCGCGGATCGAGTGCCACTATTTCATGAATCGGTCCTTCTTCCGGCCGAATCAGCTGCTCGAAGACGCCCATCGTCTCCGAGACATCCCGGGCATCATCATCCAAGGCCGCTACGACACCATCTGCCCGATGCGCTCGGCTTGGGATCTCCATCGGGCCTGGCCGACGGCCGAGCTGCAAGTGATTGCGGATGCCGGTCACTCGGCGTTCGAGCCCGGCATCCGCATGGCGTTGGTGGCGGCGACCGACCGCTTTGCAGATGAGCTTGGTTAATCCAAAATGAACACGTTCTTGTGATATGGCAACGAGAGCGTCGCGTTGAGCGCGACCCCGCCGGCCGTCGGGGCGATGGAAGAGGACGACTGCAAGTCGTCAATCCCTGGGGACGCGGCTTCGCGACGCTCGGCGGCATTGCTTCCGGCCGATCCTAGGCGCAAAAAACGAACGGCGTGTCGCTCCGGACGCCATTCAGCATGATCGGTTTACTGCAACGTGTTTCCCGTGCGCATGTCGATGTCTCGGGCGAGAGGATCGGCAGCATCGAGCGCGGCCTGTTGGTTTTTGTGGGCGTGCAGCGGGGCGATACGACCGCCCGCGGAGAACGTCTGCTGGAGCGTCTGCTCGGTTATCGGGTCTTCCCCGACGCCGCCGACCGCATGAACCTCAGCCTGCGCGACATCGGCGGCGGGCTTCTCTTGGTGCCGCAATTTACACTCGCCGCGGACACCCGCAAAGGGACCCGTGCGAGTTTCACCTCCGCCGCGCCGCCGGAGGAAGGCAAGCGCTTGTTCGCCGACCTGGTCGTGCGGGCCCACGCGGCTCATCCCCGGGTCGCGACCGGGCGCTTCGGTGCCGACATGCAGGTCGGCCTGCTCAACGACGGCCCCGTGACCTTCTGGCTGGAAACCTAAAGACAACCCACGATCAAGCCCGATCAAAGACCCGGGGCCAGCGTCAAGACACCAGTCGTCTCTTGCTCGCTCGGCCCGTTCCAAGGCCAGGGATAGGTCCCGCCCGTCAACCAAGCATCGAGCTGGTCCGTTCGATGGCGCGAAAAGAGGTGCCCGGACTGGCCAAGCGGCAGCACGCCGCGGGTGCCTGCCCAGTCCGCGGGGGTGTAGACGACCCGCATCGAGGGGATAAAGACGGACGCCTCGGGTGCGAGCGGCATCGGTTTCATGACGTTCACCGTATCCGCATGGCCGCCCACGCCGATCGGGCCCACGTTGAAGAGACTCCCGACCAAGGGCAAGGTCCCGAAGGCGTGCGGGAAGGTCAGGGTCCGAATCCGGTCCAGACGCGCATCCTGCGGATTGCCGATACGGTCATCGAGATCCGCCTTGGCGGCCTTGAGCGCCCGCGCCCAAATCTCGGCCGGGCCCTCCGTCCATCGCGTCGTCACATCGTCCCAGAAGCTCGACCGGCCGCTGCGGAGCATCTCCTGCAGGGGGCTGTAGGCGAACATGGCCATCGCCGTCATGGCTTCGAGGTCCTCCCCGAGCTCATCTTCGTAGAGCGCCCTGTAGAGCGCCGGTTCGAGCAGGGCAAAGAAGGCCGCCGACCGGCTGGACCCCGCCATGTCGCCATCCCAGTCGAGCAGCTCGTTGGCGGCGATGTTCCAGGCGGCCTGATCCACCGCCTGCAGATCGATCTCGATTGCGCGCAGGGCGGCTTGGGCCAACCGTGCCTGGGTGCTCACGCGATCGGTTTGAATCTGCGCCATCGCCTCGGGCGTCAAGGGACCGGCTGCATCGAGCCTCTCGGCGATGCGCTCGGCGCGAAAGGGCGCCATCCAGGCGTTGCTGATGGTCACCGGATACTCGATCGGGACGATGCGGTTGTTGGCGGTGATCAAGGCCGCCCCGGGCGGATCGACGCGCCGCGGGTTGCGCATCTGGGGCACGAGCCCCTGCCAGGCATAACCATCCACCCAACCCGGCGACGGAAAAGCGCCCGAGCCCTTGCCGCGCTGCGGCAGGACCCCACTGACCTGTAAGGCGATGCCGCCGTCGCGGTGCGCCGACATGAGATTCAGGACGACGTGCTTGAACTCCAGGATGGCCTCGCCGGCCTGCTCGAGCGTCTCGGCCTGGTTGAGACGCAACAGCCCGGCGAAGGCGCGATCCGGGAGATCGTTGGTCTCGCGCAGGGCCAGCAGATGGGTTGTATCCAGGCTCGGCAGATCCATGGGCGTCTTGGTGATCGGGCCCAGGATGTCGTTGACGATTACGCCGTTGCCGGTCGAGCGGATGACCAGGTCGAGCGGTTCACCGCCCTTCACCGAGATGCGCTCGACCCGGGTCGCGATCGGCTCGGGCCGCCCGTCCGCACACTCGACGCTCTTACCGTCGGGCATGAGACGCTCGACGAAGATGTCCTGCGTATCGGCGATGGTACTGGTGAAGCCCCAGGCGAGATCACGATTGTGCCCGATCATCACCAGCGGGACACCGGGCAGACTCGCCCCGGCGACATGCAGATCCGGCGCGTTCAACTCCAGCATGTACCAGATCCCCGGCATTGAGCCGGCCAGATGCGGGTCGTTGGCGAGCAGGGCCTTGCCGTCCGCCGTTCGAGGCCCGTTTACTGCCCAGCCGTTGCTCGCTGCCGCGGGCAACGGCAGACCGAGCCGAGCAACGATCGACAGTACGGGATCGATCGTCGGCCCCTGCCGGTCGCCGCGCATCCGGGTCCGCCCCTGCTCCTGCGCCAATTCGCGCACCAGCTCGGGCGACACCTCCGGCGCCGGGATCCCGACATCGGTCGGGAAGAGCTCGCGCGCCCGCTCCGGACCGATGCGGGCCGCCAGACGCAGGAAGGTCAGCTCGGCACGCAGGTTGTAGGACTGGGTCCAGGCCATATAGCCGCCGATCAGGAGGCTATCCTGCGGGGTCCAGGGCGCGGGTTCGGCGCGCACGACCAGGTACTCGAGAGGCAGGCGACGCTCGGTCGTCGCCTCGACCCGATAGGCGTTCACGCCCGCCGCATAGGACTCGAGGAGAGACCTCTCCTCGAGGGTCAAGACAGCCAGAGCGCGCTCGGCCTCGCGATCGAGACCCATGGTGCGAAAGAAGCGATCCGCCGGCAGCACCAGGGCCCCGAACACCTCCGCCAGACGCCCGCCGGCGAGACGGCGCAGCAGATCCATCTGCCACATCCGCTCGCGCGCCACGACATAGCCCTGAGCGAACAGCAGGTCGTGGAGACCGTCGGCCTCGATCGTCGGGGTCGCATGCGGCCCGTAGCGAACGCGCACCGGGGCTTCGAGCCCCGGAATGGCCAGGCTACCCGCATAACTCGGCTCGCCGCGTTTCGCGATCCACACCAGGCCGGCGGCGCCCGCCAGCACGCCCACGACCAGGATCGCAAGGATGAGCAATAGGATCCGACGTGGCATGCGTTGAACCTGCGTTCGGTTTCCGGATGTCGGCTTACGGCGTCGTCGGAGCCGTCGGCCGGATCCCCTTCACGAATGCGACGAAGCCCTCGCGCTGGGCCGCAACCAGCTCCGCCGGGCCGTGCATCTGCGGGTAGAGGTTCCCTTCCGGCGACTCGACGACGCCGGCGAGGAGCATCCGATCCGCCTGCACCTCGTCGCCCGGCCCCATCCCGACGCTGCGGCCGTAGCTACCGCGCAGCTCGACCAGGGTGGCGGGAATCGTCTCGGTGCCGATCTGCGTCACGGTCGGCTCGACCGGTGCGCCGTCCGGGCCTTGGAACTGAGACTGCCAGCGCTCGATATTGGCATCCAGGGTCCCGCCTTGACCGGGTCCGAAGAAGTAGACGACGAACTCGGCACCGTCGCCGCCCTCGCCGCCGGGGGGCGCGGGAATCTTGAACTGGAGCTGGCGCATCTCGCTCTTGGGCGTCTCGGCGACCCAGGCATCCGGGACGGATGACTGATAGGTCAGAAAGGTGACGGCTTGATCGGCCGAGACAGTAGCCGAGCCGGCGAGCAGGACGGGGGCGATCAGCAGCGAGCGCAGGACGATGGACATCGGGTTGTCTCCTTATGGTGTTGTGGCTCGCGGGACTCGCAGGACCGAGGGTCCAAACAGGTCGAGCTCGGCGAGGGGGACCTCAACGGGTCAACATTCGGTACTATCCGACCAGCCATCTCATGATAACCGCACCTGCGAGGAGTTGCCGCGATGTCCGATCGACCCGACGCTGACGCCGTCAAGACCTATCTGCTGGACCTGCAGGACCGCATCTGCGAGGCGTTGCGCGAGACCGACGGCGGAGCAGGTTTCCGCGAGGACGCCTGGGAGCGTCCGGGCGGCGGTGGCGGGCGCACGCGCATCATGCAGGACGGGGCCGTCTTCGAGCGCGGCGGCATCAACTTCTCGCATGTCTTCGGTGAGCGCCTGCCGCCCACGGCGAGCGCGAATCGGCCCGAGCTGGCCGGGCGCGGCTTCCAGGCGATGGGCGTGTCCTTGGTCGTACACCCGCAGAACCCCTACGTGCCGACCTCGCATCTGAACGTGCGCTTCTTCATCGCGGAGCGACCCGGCGCCGAGCCGGTCTGGTGGTTCGGAGGCGGTTTCGATCTGACGCCCTATTACGGCTTCGAGGAGGACGTGCAGCACTGGCATCGCACGGCGCGCGAGGCCTGTCTGCCGTTCGGCGAGGACGTCTATCCGCGCTATAAGGACTGGTGCGACCGCTATTTCTATCTGAAGCACCGCGATGAGCCCCGCGGGGTCGGCGGGCTGTTTTTCGACGATCTGAGCGAAGGAGGGTTCGAGCACAGCTTCGCCTTCATGCGCAGCGTCGCCGAGGCCTATCTGCCCGCCTACCTGCCCATCGTGAATCGCCGCTGGGCCAAGCAATACGGCGACGATGAGCGCGCCTTCCAGAAATACCGACGCGGTCGCTACGTGGAGTTCAACCTGGTCTACGACCGAGGCACCCTATTCGGCCTGCAATCGGGCGGGCGCACCGAGTCGATCCTAATGTCGCTCCCGCCGGAGGTGAGCTGGCGCTACGACTACCGCCCCGAACCCGGCAGCCCGGAGGCCGAACTCTACGAGCGCTTCCTGAAACCACGCGACTGGCTTGCCGAGGAGGCGCCCGTGGCTTGATGCGGTCGAGCATGCTCGGGATCGGCAGGGTGGACAATCGCAGCTCAGCGCAGTCCACCGGCGCCGCCGCAGGGATCGGTGAACTTCGCTCTCCCTCGTTCACCGGTCGGTCTTCAATGAACCAGGCGGCAAAGGCGGCGGGTCAGCCCTTGCCGTATTCGGCCTTTGACCCCGTCATGTCCCAGGCGAAGGTGCAGTCCAGATGCGAGAGCACGGAGATGAGTCCGCTCTCCCCATCCTCGACCATCACGGCGATCGGCGCGCGTTTGTTGAACTGCTTGTTGGCGCGCTTGACCCACAGGTGACGCATCTCCGGGTTGCGCGGAAAATAGGTATGCAGCGCGTCTTCGATCCGCACCAGGTACGACAGCCGGCGATTGACCTGAGGATCGTCCGGGAAGCATTCCTCGTCCCGATAACGCGAGAGGTTCCGCGCCTTGATGCTGGCCGGCAGTTGAAGCAGCACCAGGATGTCGCTCGCACCGAGATTCCAGCCTTCCAGCAACGACATGATGCGGCGCGTGAGCGAGCAGCGCTCGTCCAGCGTGAGTTCGGACATGAGTCGACCCTTGTCTGAGGCACGCCCGAGGGCGCACTGTGTGGAGTGATCGCGGGCAGGACACTTTCCGACCGCGCATATGGTAAAGGAGGTGGCGCCGACGCCTTTCGGATGCAACCCGCAGCCCGACATTCAGGAGTGGGATCTCGGGATTGGAGCGCGGAAGATGGGTTTCGCGGCGCTCTACCCAGCCGGGAAGATCGACACGGGCTTGTGATGCGCGGGCCGGCCGCGTCAGCGCGGAATGCGGGTGATCCGCAGGACCAGCGGGATCTGTCTCAGGCGACGCATGATGCGCGCGAGATGGACGCGACCCTTCACGAGAATCAGGAATTCCAACGCCGTGGTCATGCCGTCTTTCTCGCGCGAGTGGACGTTCTCGATGTTCGAGCCCAGCTCGGCGATGGCCCCGGCGACCACCGCGAGCGCACCGCGTCGATTGCCGATCTCCACCCGGATCTCGGTCGGGAACTCGCCGTCCGGCTCCTTGGCCCACTCGACATCCAGACGTTTGTCGCGTTTGGTCTCAAGGCTGCCGAGGTTGCGGCATTCGCTGCGATGCACGACGATCCCGCGGCCCGGGCTGAAGAGCGCGGCGATGGTGTCTCCCGGGATCGGCCGACAACAGCGGGCGAAGCTCACCACCATCCCCTCGGTACCGCGAATCGCCAAGCGGTGGGGATGCAGGTCCTTGTCGGCCTGCATCGCCTGGGTCGCCTCGTCGTCGTCGCCCGCGGCCAGGCGACGCGCCACGAATGCGGCCAAACGATTGCCGAGCCCGATATCCCCGAGCAGGTCATCGAGCGTGCGCTGATTGGCCTCTTCCAGGTAGGCCGCGACTCGGATCGGATCGAGATTGTCCAAATTCACCCCGAATGCGCCGAGCTCCGCGCTCAGCAAACGCCGTCCCAGCACCTGGGCCTCGCGCTGCTTGAGGTTCTTCAGGTAGCCCCGGATGCTCGCGCGGGCCTTGCCGGTCACGACGAAATTCAGCCAAGCCGCATTCGGCTTGGCGCCGGGTGCGTTAATGATCTCCACCGTCTGGCCGCTGCGCAAATTCGTGCTGAGCGAGACCATGCGCCGGTCGATCCGCGCGGCGACGCAGGTGTTGCCGACATCCGAATGGATCGCGTAGGCGAAGTCGATGACCGTGGCACCCCGCTTCAGGGTCAGGATCCGGCCTTTGGGCGTGAAGACGTAGACCTCGTCGGGGAAGAGATCGATCTTCACGTGATCGAGGAACTCTACCGAATTGCCGGCCGCACGCTGCATCCATATCGAGATCCAGATCCGCACCGAGGACATGCAGCGCATGGCCGAGTCCGGGATCGCCGC
>NZ_DATITZ010000170.1:0-2089 GCF_035467215.1 Thiocapsa sp.
TTTGCTACACGCTTCTTTCAGCTTGGCCTCACGGCGTCCACCTTGCGCTTCGCTACGGTTGTCGTCACTCTCTCCGGCGACCTCTTTGCAGATCGCAAGTCTTGGCCCATGCCGGGCACACTAGGGGCGACTTCAGTCGCCCCGTGACCGTCTCCGGCGCGCGTGTACCCGGAAACCACCCAACCCGCCCCAGGCGCTGCCGGGTTTCCGGGCGAGGTCACTCACAACGAGGAGGCGAACGCATGTCGAAACACAAGGGTAAGAAGAAAGCCAAGTCGGAGGAACCAGTCCCGGAAAAGGCCGCCCCAAGCGAGAAGCTGCGCCGCAAGGACTACGAGCGCGAGCTCGGCGAGCTTCAGATCGAGCTCAGCGCCCTGCAGGCGTGGATCAAGCGCACCGGGCAGCGCGTGGTCATCGTCTTCGAGGGACGCGATGCCGCCGGCAAGGGCGGCACCATACGCGCGATCACCGAGCGCCTGAGTCCACGCGTCTTCCAGGTCGTCGCCCTGCCGGCGCCCTCCGACCGCGAGAAGACACAGCTCTACATGCAGCGTTATCTCAATCATTTCCCGGCGGCCGGCGAGGTCGTCATCTTCGACCGCAGCTGGTACAACCGCGCCGGGGTCGAGATCGTGATGGGGTTCTGCACCGAGGACGAGCGCGATCACTTCCTGGTGGCGACCCCCTGGTTCGAGAACAACCTGGTCGAGCAAGGCATCACGCTGATCAAATACTGGCTCGAGGTCGGCGAGGTCGAGCAGGAGCGACGCTTCCGCGCTCGCATCGAAGACCCCGTGCGGCAGTGGAAGCTCTCTCCGATGGATTTGGAGTCACGCAAGCGTTGGTACGAATACTCGCGCGCACGCGACCTCATGCTGAGCGCCACCGACACGGATGCCGCCCCTTGGTCGATCGTGCGCTCAGATGACAAGAAGCGGGCACGCCTCAACGTGATCCGCCACCTGCTGAGCCAATTCCCGTACGACCCGCTGCCCAAGACCAAGGTGAAGATGCCGGATCGCGACATGGAAGACGCCTACGACGATCAGGTGACGATGGTCGATCGGCGATGGATCCCCGAGCATTGTTGATCCACCGAGACCATGCACGTGGCTGAGCTCGAGCCGCTTCTCGCCCGGATCGACGGTCTGAAGACGCGGCTCGATGCCGCTCGGCCGCTCACCAGCACACAACTGCAACAGGCGCTGGATATCGAGTACACCTACGAAAGCAACCGCATCGAGGGCAACACCCTCACCCTGCGCGAGACCGATCTGGTGGTCAACAAGGGCCTCACGATCGGCGGCACACCCCTGCGCGAGCATCTCGAGGCGATCAACCACTACGAGGCCATCCTCTATATCCGCGAGCTGGCGGCCCGGGGCACGGCACTGGACGAAGCCGAGGTGCGCAACATTCATGCGCTGGTCTTGCGAGGCATCGACCGCGACAACGCCGGGCGCTACCGCAACCTGCCGGTGATGATCTCCGGCAGCCGTCATGTGCCGCCGCAGCCTTGGGCCGTACCCAAGCTGATGGATGACTACGGGCGGTGGCTTACGGACGAATCCGCGAAGCTGCATCCTGTGGTGCGCGCCGCCGAGGCCCATGAGCGGCTGGTGACGATCCATCCGTTTCTCGACGGCAATGGCCGCACGGCGCGACTGGTCATGAACCTGGGCCTGCTGGCCGACGGCTACTGCATCGCCAATATCCCCGGCGACACCGACAGCCGCCGCGCCTACTACGATGCCTTGGAGAAGGCCAATCTGGAGGCCGACAAAACCGACTTCATCACCCTGATCGCCGGGCATCTCCTGCACGCCATGCAGACCCTGTTGGAACGTCTCGGGGCGGCGTGACGGACCGCTTCCGCTGCGCAATGACTCAGAAGCGATAGCTCGCCGTGAGGCCGATCAGGACACCGGTGCCGGGACCGGGTGCGTAGAACCGTCCGTTCGCGTCGTTGACGCTCACCGCGGAGATGTAGGACTCGTCCAGCAGATTGTCGATGCGCACGAACTGTGAGAGTCGGAGTCCGCCCAGGTCCTGCGTCAAGCCGCCGCGGAGATTGGCGAGCCAGTATCCG
>NZ_DATITZ010000171.1:0-6046 GCF_035467215.1 Thiocapsa sp.
CGACCGTGTGCCGGGCCGCCAGCTGCACAAGGCCGGCGGCGCCGAGCGGCTCGAGCCACTGCGAATTGAAGACGACACGCGTTCGCTCGGAATCGAGGATCCGGAAGACCTGATCCTGATAGGTCTTGGCGTTCTCCTGAATCTGCTCGCGGGTGAGCGGTTTGCGCGTCGCGCTCTTGCCCGTCGGATCACCGATCAGCCCCGTAAAGTCGCCGATCAGGAAGAGGATCTCATGCCCGAGATCTTGGAGCTGACGCAGCTTGTTGAGCAGGACGGTGTGCCCGAGATGCAGATCCGGGGCAGTCGGATCGAAACCCGCCTTGATCCGCAAAGGACGGCCCAGGGCCAGCTTCCGGCGCAGTGCGTCTTCGAGGAGGATTTCGTCGGTCCCGCGCTTGATCAGCGCGAGCGAGCGTTCGAGTTGCTCCATGATGTTCGATCGTCCAACCCTGTCGGGAGTCAGCTATAGAAGCGGAGCAGGTTACGACGGAGCAAAGGGGCCGACAAGCCGTCGAGGTCTTCGCTGTCCCTTCCGCCGGTCGTGACTTGTCGATCGACCGGGTTTGGGTCTACACTACAGATCACTGAAAAAATTCTATTTTTCCGAGCCTTGTATTTGAGTCATGATGCGAGACTACAAATTTAGACAAACGGAATGGCCGCGACGCAAGTCGCGCAGCAGAGTGCTTCGCATTGTCTCGGTCCTGCTGGCCGTTGTCGCGCTCGGGCTCTTGGGATATGCCGCTGTGCAGTGGTTTTCTCAAAAACCGACCGCCGAAGCGACCTCCGCAGAGCCGCGCAACCCGCGCGTCGTTCCCTTGGCGATTCCACCGAAGGCGACCACCGAAGCAGAATCGGCGGCCGAGCCATCAACGCGGCCGGGACAGGATTAGGCCGAGAACGACGAGCCGCAACCGCAGGTCGTCGTCGCGTTGGGATTGCGGATCACGAACTGAGCGCCCTGCAGGCCCTCGGTGTAATCGATCTCGGAGCCCGTCAGGTACTGGAGGCTCATCGGGTCGACCAGCAAGGTGACGCCGTCCGTGACGACCTCGGTATCGCCGTCCTGGACCTCTTCATCGAACGTAAAGCCGTATTGGAAACCCGAGCACCCGCCGCCTTGGATGTAAACTCGCAGCATCAACGAGGGGTTACCCTCCTCGGAGATCAATTGGGCCACCTTCGACGCGGCAGAGGTGGTGAAAACCAGCGGTACATCAGCGGCAACTTCAGTCGTCATAGCAGGTAGGCTCTCGAGTTGAGGAGATCAGGATCCTTATCCTATGCTCTCCGTCGGTTTTTTCAAGCGCGGAGGGGCAATCGGCGAGCCAGTCGGCGAGGGAGGTCTCTCGATTTCCCAATCGGGATCAAGCCGCATCAAGAGCCGCGAGACAACGCCTCCTCAAGCGACCCGGTTGGCGTTGGGGTCTCTATCGTCGGCGCCCAGGGAAAGGATTCCGAGGTCGGTATCAAGCGGTCGTCGGACGGCTCGACCCCGATCAGAACACCGGTCGGCTCGAAATCACCCGGGAGCTCGAAGGTTCCCGACAGACTTTGAAGATATTCCAGCGCGATCGGTAGGGCTCGCGGCTCCGCGCTCGGGAGATCCGCGAGCGACAGCGTCACCGCACCGCTTGCGTTCCGCCCTTCGATCTCGAATCGAATGTGCCCGGTGGACTCGGAAAATCCCGGCACGACCTGGGTCAGCGTGAAGGTATAGCGGAACACCTTGGGGGATCCTTCGACCAAGAGGCGCAAGCCTTGAACCCGTATCGCACCGCGGTCGCCATCCTGGACCAATCGCTTGAGATACAAAAGCTCCCGACTCAACTCCAAGCGGGCGTCTTGCGCTTCCTTGAGCTGATCGGTCAGGGCACGCGCCGTCTCCCGGTCGATTTGACGACTGCGCTCCGCGATCACCTGTTCCCGCAGCGCCGCGGCCAAATCGACGCGCAAAGCATCGCTCTCCGCGGCCAAGGCAAGCTGCTCCGCATCGAGCGCAGTTAACTCCGGTTGCGTGAGCGCCATCACGCGCTTCTGACCGAGCTCGAATCCCGTCCAAAGCGCCGCAGCCAAGAGAACGGCATAGAAACCGCCCGCGAGCAGCCGGTAGGAGAGGCGTCGCAATGAATCAGGCATGGGATTTGCTTACGTCCGGACCGACGAGCCGCGACATGGGCCGGCTGGGCATCGGCATACCCGGCCCCGTCGGTCTCAAGCGGACCCGACCATCAGGGCAGCAGAGCCAATGCATCCAGCCCGGAAGACTCTTCGATGCCGAACATTAGGTTCATGTTTTGAACCGCCTGCCCCGCCGCGCCCTTCACCAGGTTGTCGATCACGGACTGGACAATGACGACACCGGAGTCACCTTGGCGTGTCGCCGCCATCCGGCAGAGGTTTGCTCCGCGCACCGAGCGGGTATCCGGATGCGCCCCTCCCTGCATCGGATCGACAAAGGCTCCTCCGAATAATAGGTCGAGTAGAGGTCGTCGAGATCGACATCGGATCGGGTCAAGCGCGCATAGAGCGTGGCCTCGATCCCGCGGATCATCGGGACCAAATGAGGCACGAAGGTCAGATTCAGGCCCGCACCGGAGAAGCGTTCGAGGTTCTGGATGATCTCGGGCGCATGCCGATGCCCGGTGACGGAATAGGCCTTGAAACTCTCGCCCACCTCGGCCATCAACAGACCCGTGGACGCCTTGCGCCCGGCACCGCTGACGCCGGACTTCGCATCCGCAATCAACCAGCTCGGATCGATGACTCCGGCCGCGAGCAGAGGCGCGAACCCGAGCGTCACCGCAGTCGGGTAGCACCCCGGATTCGCCACCAACCGTGCGCCGCGCACGGCATCCCGATTCAACTCGGGCAACCCATAGACCGCCTCGGCCAGAAGCTCGGGGCACGCATGCGGCATGCCGTACCAGCTCTCCCAGAGACCCGGATCCTTCAGACGAAAGTCGGCAGCCAGATCGATCACGCGCACGCCCCGTCCCAGCAGATCCGGCGCCGCCTTCATGGCCGTTCCGTTGGGCGTGGCGAAAAAAACGAGGTCGCACTCGGCCAGCGCACCCTCGTCAGGCGCAGTGAACGCGAGATCCAGCCGACCACGCAGATGGGGAAACATCTCGGCAACCGAGACACCCGCCTCGGTGCGCGACGTGATGACCGCGACCGTCGCGGCGGGATGCCGTGCCAAAATCCGCAAGAGCTCCGCGCCCGTATAACCCGTGCCGCCGACGATTCCGATCCTCACCATGCCCAACCGACTCCAAACGTGCGAAAAGCAGAACGCGATCCTCTATCGCCCGAACGAAAAAAGCGGCATATGCCGCTTCTCGTTTCGAGGCGACGCCGAACTGTCGGGATCAGGAACAGCCGCCGCCCGAGGCCGACGAAGACCCGCAAGAGCCACAGCCTCCGCCACCGCCAACCTGCGGGAGATTATTGAACACAAAGGTCGCGTTGCCGTCGCCTTGATCGACGAAGTCGATTTCCACACCGCGCAGGTAGGGCAAGGTACCGTCGTCGACCACGACCTTGAAGCCGTCGTAGGCCAAGACGCCGTCGTCGTCATTGATGGCATCGGTGAAGGTCATCCCGAAGCTAATGCCGCTGCAGCCGCCGGGCGTCGCAAACACGCGCACGCCCTGCACGTTGTCGTCGACTTGCCCGAACAAATCGGCCATCTTCGCCTGCGCCGGCGCAGTCAGCGTCAGCTCCATCTCGTTCAACACCGCGGACATAGGACTCGACCTCTTGACAAATCGGTTAGGCCAAAAAGAGTAGCAGAAAACCTGACTATTATACTACCGCAAGTTTAAGGGTCAAAGCTCGAGCCGACCTTGCGCGGCGAGCAAGGCGAGGTGGCGCTCGGCATCGACGAGATGTCGGCCCCAGTGACGATCGAACCCGTAGGCCCAACCGCGCAACGCGGACTCGGGCTGACGAGCATAGAGTCGAAGTCCGGATTTCAGATCGCAATAGATATCGGTCAGATCGTCGGCCAAGCTCCCGGTCATACCGTCGGCGCCCTCGCTTGCCCGATCGAACTCCAACCAATAGCCGTCACGATCGGCGAGCAGCCGACGCAGGCGCCAGAACAGCTCGAAGCGCGCGTCGAGATCCACCACGCTCGTCGGAACAACGCCCGAAACCGGGGCCGAAACCGAGTAGATGGATGCCTGAAGACGCGGCAGCAGGCTCGCGACATCCTCCAGCCAACGCCGACGATGCGCGTCGGTAGACGCCTCGATAAGATCACAATACCGCCTGGCGAGCCCGGCAACCTCAAGGCCCTCGAGTCCGCCCACCTGTCGTTCCGCGATCGCGTCCATGTTAAGGAGTGTAGACGAGAAAATCCGCAATGCGCGGGAACTACCGAGCCCTTGCAGCCGCGCGCACCCAACCGTCGAGCCACCGCTCGGCGTCTTCGGATCTCCAAGCTCGCGATACATCAGACCTCGACCATCTCGAAGTCATCCTTCCCGGCGCCGCACTCTGGGCACTTCCAGTTGAGCGGGACATCGTCCCAACGCGTCCCGGGCGGGATATCGTCATCCGGCCAGCCCTCGGCCTCGTCGTAGATCAAGCCGCAGATCACGCACATATAGGTCTTCATCGAATCGCTCCGTCGCAGTTCCCGGACCCCGGCGCGCGGGGTTTGTCGGGATCGACATCCATGAGCGCATCGGGGTTTAATCGCTCCAATGGTCGGGCGGGCCGACTCGGATTTCAACGAAGCTCGGGCGATTCGTCTTGAGACCTCCGCGGAACGGACGCCGCGGCGGGTTCGAACACGGGCAATCCGGCCCCACACGTCGGCGGCACAGACGAGACTGAATCCCATGAGCGCGATCAACGATCGACCCATCGTCCTCTGCGTCGGCGGACACGACCCGAGCGGCGGCGCCGGCATCCTCGCCGACGCCGAGGCCGTGCGGGCCGCGGGCGCCTTTCCGGTCACCGTCATCAGCGCGCTGACCGAGCAAAACACCTGTGGGCTTTCGCGCGTCTACCCGCAAGCCGCGGAGCATGTCGAGGGGCAGTGTCGCGCCCTATTGCGCGACTGCACCCCCGGCGCACTCAAGATCGGGATGATCGGCAGCGTTCCGCTGATCGACCTCCTCGGCACGCTGATCGACGAAAAACCCGGCCTTCCGGTGGTCCTCGATCCCGTCCTGGGCAGCGGCGCCGGGCGGCGGGTCGCGGACGCCGCCATGCTGGATGGATTGCGGGTGAGCCTGATCCGCCGCAGCACGCTCGTCACGCCGAATCTGCCGGAGGCGCAGACCTTGACTGGCGCACTTGGCCCAATCGATTGCGCGTCGCGCCTGCTCGCGCTCGGCGCACCGTGGGTCCTGATCACGGGCACACACGACGACACGACCGACGTCACCAATTGGCTGTTCAACGCCGAGGGGCTTCAACAACGCCTGGACTGGCCGCGCCTGCCCGGCGAGTATCACGGCTCGGGCTGCACGCTGGCGAGCGCGATCGCCGCCCGCCTCGCGCTCCGGACGGCAATGCCGGAGGCCGTCGCCGAAGCCCAAGCCTATACCTGGGAGAGCCTCGATCGGGCGCTCCGGACCGGCCGCTGTCAGCTCACACCCAATCGCCTCTACGCACTCGACCCATGACACACCTCGACGGACTCTATCTGATCACCCCGGACACCGCAGACAACCCCGACGTCCTCGCCGAACAGGTGGCGCAGGCCATCTCGGGCGGGGCCAGACTCGTCCAATATCGCAATAAGGGCGCGGATCGCCAGCTTCGACACGACCAGGCCATCGCCGTACTCGGCGTCTGCCGCGCCGCGGGCGTCCCGCTGGTCATCAATGACGATGTGGCACTCGCCGCGAAGATCGGCGCCGACGGTGTGCATCTCGGCCGCGACGACGGCGACCCGATCGCAGCCCGTCGGCGCCTCGGAGCCGACGCCATCATCGGCGTCTCCTGCTACGACGACATGGACCTCGCGCAGGCCGCCGAGCGGGCCGGAGCCAGCTATGTCGCCTTCGGGAGCTTCTTCCCCTCGGCC
>NZ_DATITZ010000172.1:0-2822 GCF_035467215.1 Thiocapsa sp.
GGATTGTGGGTTCCATCAGACCTTGCTGCCGCGTAACCGGTGGCTGGGTTCAACCGCCGGATGCGGAAAACCGCATGTCCGGTGGTGTGGGAGGGCTGACGGGCGCAATCCTGTCAGCCCGACCCGATCACCAAGCGACGCGGACGGTCGTCGCGAAGCGACGACACCCCCGGGCTAGACGACTTGCAGTCGTCCTCTTCGGCAGACCCAACGTATCGCCTTCTGCGGAGGTTGTCGTCATCGAGAACGACAACACGTCGATTCGCAGCTCAACTGATTTCTCACAGGTTGCGACGGCGCATGGTCTCGACCAAGCGAGGGATCTCGGTCTCCAGCGTCAGTCGAGACCGGAAGCCCAGGGTGCGCTCCAGCTTGGCCGAGGAGAACCAGGCGTCCCCCGTGAGCTTGCAGAGCCCGTCCAGGGTCAGCGGCATGCGCCGCCGGGTCAGGCGTTCGCCGAGGGTGCCGATGCCGGCGACGAGGCGCAGGACCGGGAGCGGGATGGTCCAGCGCGGCAAGGGTCGGCCGAGTGCGATGAGGCTCTGCTCGTAGAGCCAACGGGTGGAATAGTCTCGACCGTCGGTGACCAGGTAGACCTCGCCAGCCGTCTCGGGCCGGCCGGCCACCAGGATCGCGGCGGCGACGGCGTCCTCGACATGGATCGCGGCGCGGTGATTCTCGATCCGAGGCCAAGGCGGGAAGCGCCCCGCGGCCACCGCCTTGACCATGCGGGCGATGTTGCCGCTGTCCCCGAGACCGTAGACCATCGGAAGCCGCAGAACCGCGGTGTGTCGACCGGTCGCGCGTCCAAGCTCCAGGACGCTGCGCTCGGCGGCGAGCTTGGCGCGACCGTAGAGGCTGTCCGGCGCCGGGGCTATCGTCTCGTCGGCAGGTCGGCCCAGCGCACCGGCCCGGTCTCCCATCGCTTTGATGCTGCTTAGATAGACGACTCGCCGAATCCCGGACGCCTCGACCCGGGCCATCAGATTGGCGGTGCCCTCGGCGGTCACCGGCCAGTGGGACGGTGCCTCGTAGATGTCCGGCTCGTCCGGGCGTGGCGAGTAGCTCGCGAGGTGGAACAGCGTGTCGATGCCGTCGCAGACCGAGGTCAGGCTCGACGGGTCGGTCAGGTCGGCGGCGCGGATCTCCGGACCCGGCCCCGGCCAGAGTGTCCGCGCCGCATCCGAGAATCGCGTGACGATCGCTACCCGGTGACCGGTTCCGAGCAGCTCCGCGACCAGGTGTCGGCCCACCTTGCCGGTCGCCCCGGTCACCAGGATCGATCCGAGCGGCGCGCTTGAGGCTTGATCCATGATCAGTCCGTCTTCCCCGGTCTCGGGCGACCGAAGATCCGGCTCAAGGTGTCGATGACGACCCGGCTCCAAAAATGGGCTCGGATGCCGAAGATGACCAACCCATTGAAGAGCGTCGGATACCCCCGAGCCTGGAACTTGCGATAAAAGCGCTCCATCCCGCGATGCTTGTGACGCTCGACCAGGAGTGGGCTGCGTTGGCTGCAAGCACCCTTATGGTGGATGACGCTGACATCCGGGACGAGCGCGATCGTCCAACCGGCCTGTCGAAAACGCACGAACCAGTCGAGATCCTCGCAGTGCAGGAAATAACCCTCGTCGAGCGGGCCGACCGCGTCGAGTGCGCGCCGGCTCACCAGCATGAAGGATCCGGAGATCGCCTCGACCTCGACCGGCTCGGCGGGCAAGGGCTTATGATGAAGATTCAGGCGGCGTCCGCCCCGATCGGGCAAGAGCCGATCGAGCCGCAGGATGCGCTTGAGCGCGATCCAGGGGTCCGGAATCGCGCGGCGGCTGGCCACCTGCTCGCTCCCGTCCGGGTTGCGCACGATGCAGCCGGCCATGCCGACATCCGGGCGGCTGTCCATGAAGGCGAGCATGCGAGCCAGGGTATCCGGACGGACCAAACAGTCCGGATTCAGGAACAGCAGGCGATCGGCCCGGGCCAGCGGCAAGGCGCGATTGTTGGCCGCGGCGAAACCCAGATTGGCACGATTCTCAAGGATGCGTAGTCGCGGATCCGCGCCGAACAGCGTGCGCAGATGTGCGAGGCTCCCGTCGTCCGACCCGTTGTCGCTCACGACGACCTCGACCGACACATCCGATCCGAGCACTGCCCCGACACACTCGCCCAGCAGATCGCCTGCGTTGTAGTTGACGACTACGACGCTGACGACGGGAACCGATGTGCCCGGGCTCACGTGCCGGATTCCACCAGGTCGAGCGCCTCGCGCAGCGCCTGCTCGGCCGCAGCGAAGACGAAATGGGTTTCCATCACCCGGATGCCTCCGTCTGAGAGACGCTGCCAGAGCAGCGGATCCCGGTCGAGCCGCGCGATCGCCTCGGTGAAGGCCGGCGCGTCGTCCGCGATCAACACCGATTCACCGTCGACCAAATGCATGCCCTCCGCGGCGACGCGGGTCGCAACGACGGGAAGCCCGTGGGCGAGGCTCTGGTTGATCTTGCCTTTCACGCCGGCGCCGTAGCGCAGGGGCGCGACCGAGACGCGGCACCCCGCGAAGAAGGGCTCGACATCCGGGACATATCCAAGGATCTCGATATCCGGACCGGCGCAGGCAAGAACCTCGCGCGGCGGATCGGCCCCGATGACGCTGAGCCGGATGTCCGGGACGCGCTCGCGCAACAAGGGCATGATCTCGCGACAGAGAAAGAGGACGGAGTCCGTGTTCGGGGGATGTGCGAATGCGCCGATGAAGAGGATGCCTCGGCGTGCCTCGAAGGGTTTGGCCGAGCCGAAGACCCGGTGGATGTTCGAGACGACATGGACTC
>NZ_DATITZ010000173.1:0-10325 GCF_035467215.1 Thiocapsa sp.
GACCAGCACGATCGTTCGTGCCGACGGTGCCTGTTTGCGCACGGCAGCGAGAAGGACGTCCAGGTTGCTGACATTCGCACCGGCGTAGTTGTTGCCGAAACCGTAGAAGAATTCCGCCACGATCCAGTCCGGCGTCATGGACTTGAGTGCCTGCAGCGCCTTGCGTTGCGAGGCGAGCTTGACCTGCGTGATGCCGATGCGCTGGTAGAGCGCGTCGAATCGGGGATGGTTCGGGGATTCGATGATCGAGAAGAGCGTGGTCATGCGGCCAACCATCTTGCTGCACGGAAAGTCTTCAACGCTGCCGGAGACTGTCGAATCGTGCAAGTCGGCGCATACGTTGATCGCACAGCGGCCACCGATACCAGTGCACGCTGCCCCTCGGTTTACCCGCGTAAGAACCTGGATAAGGCTCTGGCCGATGCAAACCTCAGAAGAACTTGATAACCTCGACAGAAAACTCTAAGTTAAGTGTATATAATTAGATTACTCCATATCTGGAGTCTATGATGATGAGTGCACTCCCACATCCCCAAACCGGTTTCGATCCCGAGCGACTCTCCAGTGCCGCCTTGCAGGCATTCTTTAATCTTTCCGAACGCTGGGGGCTCACGGCCGCTCAGGAGCGGATTTTGCTCGGCAATCCGCCGGAGTCGACCTTCTTCAAATGGAAGGCGGAGAAGACGGCCCGGCGGCTTGGGCGGGACGCCCTGGATCGCATCAGTTACCTGCTGGGTATCGCCAAGGCGTTGAACATCCTCTTGCCGTCGCCGCGTGCGGCCGACGAATGGGTGAAGAAGCCCAATACGGCGCCGTTGTTTCATGGGCAGTCGGCGCTGGAGCGGATGCTCGGCGGCAGCCTGATCGATCTAGCGGATGTGCGGCGGTATCTCGATGCTCAGCGGGGACTCTGATCCGCAGCGCCCGCCCCGTTGCGATCTGGACTGGACGCACCAGTACCGCATCGTCTCTTCGGAGTTTCCGCCCATCAACCTCTTCGAGACGCTGGTGGAGCCGGACCTGTTGGACGAGTTGTTCTATCTCGAAGGGCTGACCAACGAGCGCTTGCGCGACGAGGCCGGGGATATCGCACTGGTCGATCGCGAAGATCGTGTCTGTGGTCCCGGCTCGACGCCGGTGATGGCCGCGTTCACGCACATCGGCGTGGCCAGTCGATTCAGCGATGGCAGCTACGGCGTTTATTACGCGGCCAAGACCCTACACACGGCAATCGAGGAGACGAGTTATCACCGTGCCCGGTTCCTTGCCTACACGCGAGAGGATGCCGGGGAGATCGACATGCGAGTCTACGTGGGTGAAGTGGCGAAGCCCTTGCACGATGTCCGGAGCGCGCACTACGACCATCTGCATAACCCTGTCGATTGGCGGCCATCTCAAGCCTTTGGCTTGGCGATGTGCGCGGTGCGGTCCTGGGGGATTGTCTATCGGTCGGTGCGCGACCCCGGAGGGGAATGCATCGCCGCGCTGCGGCCACCCGCAGTCACCATCCCTCGGCAGGGTCCCCACCTTTCCTATGTCTGGGATGGCACCCGCATCGTGCGAGTCTACCGCAAGACCCTGATCCAGTTAACGTGACAGCGTCTCTTGATCGGCTGAGGGCGCGGCTCGGGCGGTTCGTTCGGCGTTTCCGACTTGCGCCTCACGGTCGCGTCACGGCGATCTTCGTCGCGGACGGGGCAGGGGGGCCGATGCTTGCCTGCGAGCAGACCCTCGCGATCGTCGACCAAGGGTTGGCAGAGGACCGCTATGCCTTGGGCCGTGGCTTTTGGCGCCTTACCGACGGGTGTCAGGTCACTCTGATTCTGGCCGAGGACTTGCAGCGCGCTGAACGCCGGCATGGACTGCCGCTCGACGCCGGACAGCATCGTCGCAACCTGGTGGTCTCCGGGCTGGTCGGGGTCGAGCTACGGGGCCGCAGCCTGCGGATCGGCGAGGCGTTGTTGACGTGGCATCGGGTGCGCCCGCCCTGCGGGTATCTGGATCGGGTTGCCGGCACCGGCATGGCCAAGGCGCTCGGGCGTTACGGCGGGCACTGCCTGCGCGTGCACGAGGGCGGGCTGATTCGGATCGGCCACCCGGTGTCGGTACTGCCCCGAGAGTAGGTGGAGTGTCGGCTTAGCCGCCGGGGATTCGCCTGGTCCGGCCCCCGCTCTCGATCGCTGCTTCCTGCACGCGATCGGCCTGGGTGTCGCATCCTCGGGAGGACACGATGCGACACGCGATACCGTCGATTCGTACCGTCACTTTGACGCTCGGCTGTGCCGGCGCGTTCGAGCAGCGTCCATGACCGCGGATTGCACGGTCATCCGTCGGCCATGCTTCAAGCTCCGAGCGGTCCCCGGTCGATCGCCGAAAGGTCCCGATTCACCTCGAAGAGCTTGGCGTTGACGTGCGGCACACCAAAGCCGACGAGCCGCTCGGCGTGCATCGCCAGATAGGCTTCGGCGCTGGGCCGGTCGTTGAAGAAATAGATGCCGCCGGCCTCGCCCGTCTCGGGGTTCTCGGTCCAGATCTTCCAGAGCAGGCCGGGCTCTTGTGCGATGGATTGGGCAAGGCCCTGCATGGTGGCGCTCATCTCGGCGCCCCAGGGGCCCTGGAAGGGGAAGTCGATCTGTAGGAGGATGGGCATCGGGACCTCTCGTTGTCGGTGGCGAGTGAGTCCAATGAGTCTTCTGCAAGGTTGCTTTGCCGGCGGCGGCGATCCCCAAGACAGAGTTGGACGATCTAACCTTATTCGTTGGTCGTTTGCACTCCGACACCGGCCGATACATATCGACTTGGTTCGCACGGGAGAGCACGGCAATGGGACGGAAGTTCGCAGCACTCTCCGAGCACCACATCCGCTTCATCGCCAACTTCAGCAACGCGAGCGCCGGCACCGACTCGACCAGCGCCGCGAGCCCCGCCTCGCCCAGATCCGTGAACCGCCGCCCCGCATGCTCGCGTTCCACCGATCCATATCGGAACGGGGCATATAGCACCCCGTTGAGTTTGAGCGCACTCCCGAGGCGCAGCAGCACCTCGGGCAGCTCCGCCGGCGACACATGCAGCGAACTCGCACAGGTCCAGACGCCGTCGAATGCGTCCCGGTCGCCTGCGGCTTTTGATCGGAAGGGAATGCATCCGGCGCTTGACGAGATCGATCCCCGACACCGCGATGTCTCGCACGCTGCTATTCTCTGCCATCGTTCCACTCCGCGATCCCGGTTGACGATGCGTCGAGCGCATCGCGCATTCTGCCTGCTCAGTGCTTGTCTGGGAGAGGCACGGACCAACCTCCATCACGTGCAGCCGGCCGGCTCGTCTGCCACGCGTGTGGCCGGCGAGGCCGGATTGCCTGCTTGTTCACTGTCACCCTATGAGGTATCCGATCGATGTTCATCGCCATGAATCGGTTTCGCATCAACCGGGGCTTCGAGGCCGATTTCGAGCGCCTCTGGCGGCAACGCCAATCCCAGCTCGCGCAGGTGCCGGGCTTCGTGACCTTTCGGCTCCTCAAAGGGCCGGAGGACGAAGAGACCACGCTGTACGCCTCTCACACGACCTGGGCCTCGCGTGGTCACTTCGATGCCTGGCGTGAGTCCGAGGCGTTCCACAAGGCCCATGCTCAGGCGAAGGCGCCTCAGGGAACCTATGCGGGCCATCCCGTGCTGGAACTGTTCGACGTAATGCTGGAGGAGCCCGCTGCCGGGGTCTAAGCAGGCTGAGAGCGAAGCCGGATTGAGTGTCGAACCCCGCCCGCACATTCGGCGGGGCCATCAAGACCGATCGGGAGGCGCCAACCAGCGGTTGGCAAATGGGCCATCACCGGCGCAGACGCTCGTCGATGTCCCCGCGGCCCGGGATGGGATCGAGCCCGAGGAGGTCGGTGGAGGTAGTCGCCGTGAGCGTGGCGACTGCCGTGCGTCTCGCCAGCGGCTGGGTCTGGGTGCTACGTCGAAAAGACATTCTTGTTGTCATAGCAAATGGCGTTTAGAGTGAAGCCAAGTGGCGTTACTCGTGGAGTATCCGGTTATGACGAACACTGCGACCGGGATCACGGTCCCGACGCATCCCCAAGCAGCCGATCTCTTGAAGGTCTTGCAGACTCCAACACAGCAGCTGATCGAGCGCGTGCGCCGTGGCCTGCCCTTCACCGAGCTGGAGGCCCTGCGCGAACCCTTGGGCCTGTCGCTGCAGGAGCTGGCCGCCTATGCCGGCATTCCGAGCCGCACCCTGGTCCGGCGCCGTCAAGCCGGTCGTCTGGACCCGGCCGAGTCGGAGCGAGTGCTGCGCATCGAGCGACTCTTGGCCCTAGCGACCGAGATGCTGCGAGACGTCGAGCGTGCCCGGGACTGGCTCAAGTCGCCGAAGACCGCGCTCGCGGGTTTGCGTCCGCTCGACTACGCGGACACGGAAGTCGGTGCGCGTGAGGTCGAGCAACTGATCGGTCGACTACGCCATGGGGTCTTTTCTTGAGATGGTTTCGTCTGCTCGACGAGGCGTATCTGGAGACGGCCTTCACCGGCGAAGGCGCGCGGCTCTTCGGCGGGCGCTGGAATTCACCCGGTGTTTCGATGGCCTACGCGGCCCAGTCGTTGTCGCTTGCCCAGCTTGAGCTGCTCGTCCACTTGGAAGCTGAAGACGTCTTGCGTGGACACTGGCGCTACATCGCACTTGAGGTGGTCCCCGAAGCCATTTTGGCGTGCGAGCTCGTGGCCGAGCTGCCTTCCGATGACACCGCCTGGCCTGCTCCGGCATCGACGCGATCGATCGGCGACGCATGGGTCGCATCAGGCGTCTCGGTGGGGCTGACTGTGCCCAGCGCCGTGACGCCCGGCGAGCGCAACCTGATCCTGAATCCCGCCCATCCCGGCTTCGCCGCCGCCGTGGTGATCGGCGAACCGCGAAAATTGGTCATGGACCAGCGCCTGCTCAAGGACGCGCCGACTTGAGACCGGCTTGAACGCCTCGGCTCAGCTGCGGCCCTTGGGTGTCGCCCGGCGTGGTTGCCCACCCCCGTCGCGAGGCGGAGGATCACGAGACACGGGGCCCTTGGCTGATCGAAGGCGCGATTCGCGATGCCGGCTGAACGTCGACTGTCGTCGCACTTCAGTCGGCGGGCGCGCTGTATCCGTTCCGACTGGAAGGCTCCCTCCCGTTCGTGATCTCCATGTCCGCGAACAGATCCGACTGCACGTGCGCCCGCGCCCAGCCGGAGAGAGCCAGACCGATCAGCCGCAGTGCCCGACCGCCATGCATAAAGGCCCGTCACAGGACCCACGCCTTGCCGAACGGGTCATTGCCCGTGATCAACGCAGATAATCGATGGAGGGATCAACATGAGCGTTGGACAGAACACGCTGGATTGGCTGCGAACCGACCTGTTCCAGGTCGACGCGGCCTGGTCGGAGGAGACCGCGCGCGGGTTCCGCTGGTGGCCGCATCGGCAGGCGCAGACGCTGGAGGTCATCGGCCGGGAAGCCAGGCCGGACGGTGCGCCGGCGGCTCTGGTGCTGGTTCGCACCGAGCTGCTGCGCGACCTGGATCTCGACGAGGAGGTCTTGGCGGTGCTGCAGGCGGTCACGCTGCGCACGGCTGGCATGGCTGGTCCAGTCTACGACTCGGATCGCCGCACCCTGGATCTCTGCACGCTGGTGCGGGTGTACGCCGACATCGACGGCTGGATGCGGCGTCTGATCGGCCTGGCCGCCATGCTGCAGATCCGTGATGCCGATCGGGGCGCGGCGGCTATCGCCGAGGCGGTTGGCGCGGCGCCCGCCCGGAGTGGCCATCCCGAGCGGGGAGCGCGCGCGGAGCCGGATGCGCTGATCGCCGAGGCCCTGCTGCGACTCGATGCCGAGGGCCGGGCGGCGTCACGCTGGCCGGGCGATGAGCTCGCGCGCTTCGCCGAGGTCTATCTGGATCAGTCCCCTGCCCTTTCGGGATCGGGGGACGCGACGGGCTTCACGGTGGAGTTCCCTCATGGCAAGCGCGCCTCCTCACTCTGCGAGGTCGCCACGGATCAGACCCACCCCTGGTATGGCAACGGCCTGGCGTTGCGGCAGCGCTTCCCCGTTTCGGTGACATCGGACGTGGAGGGTCGGCACCTGGCGCTTGAGCTGAACGCCCGCGCCCTGAGCCAAACCCCGATGGGCTACGGATTCGGCAGCTTCGGCTATCAGGATGGGGCGCTCGCGTTCCAGGCATTCTTCCCGAACCCGGCCTATCGGTCGGGGTTGGTGACGAATCTCTATCTGTCGTGCGCCGAGCGGGCGCGGATGCTGTCGGTGCTGCTGACCGGGGTGGATTGGACGGAGGCGTCGTTCGATCCGGAGCGGGCATCGGTGAGTGGTTGATGAGTCGGTTGGAGGGCTAGTGAAGAGCGATTGGGACCCACCATCCCGCCTATTGTGAACTACCCTTCGTCGTGTCATCGAACCGCTCAGACAATGATAGGGACTGCCTCATGCTGCTCAGCGATCGCAAACCCCGTTCCACTTTGGCCGGATTCCGGCTCGTTCCCACGCTTCTGCTTGCCGGAATGCTCTGCGGTCCTTGTGCTGCGGTCCGGGCGGAGGGTGCTGGCCCCCCTCCGGTCGATGCCTGTGCGCTGCTGACCAAGGCGGATGTCGATGCGGTGTATGGCTCGGTTGTCGGCGAGCCCAACGGCAAGGAGCTCGGCAGCGGGCCGTTTTGGGTGTCGATGTGCAACTACGACAACGCCCATACCGACGCGCCGATGCTCAGTGTGGGGCTCTTGGTCAAACCGCATGGCGCTGCTGACCCGGCGCAAGCCTACGCAGACTACGTGGACGAGTTGCGTCGCGAGCTCGGAGAGGCGGCTGTTCCCTTACCGGTCGAAGGTCTTGCCGGACCCGCCGGCTGGGATGCGGATACTGGTCAGCTCGCGGTGTTCGTTGGCCCGTACCAGGTCATCCTGACCAGCTTGGGGCGGTTCGCCGGCGACCGCCTGAGCCTGGCGAAGCCGCTCGCGGAGCGCGTGGTGGGGCGCTTGCCCAAGCCGTAAATGGGACCGGTTTTGGCCCCGAATGCCTGTTCAGGCAGTGGTCATAGTTCGGACCGACCACGGTCTTCGGGTTGCGCAACATGGGCCCGATTTGGGCCCGGACAAAAAAGCCGGCGCGAGGCCGGCTTCTAAGTTTCTGATTGTATTGGTGGGCGCAGGTGGGATCGAACCACCGACCCCTGCCGTGTGAAGGCAGTGCTCTCCCGCTGAGCTATGCGCCCGGATCAGCGGCGCAATTTACCAGGCAAGGTTGGCGTGGTCAACGCCGCCGAGGCGGCGCGAGTCGCCGGTGTCGCTCACACGGTCTCGCGTGATCGGGTTCCCCGGGCTAAAGTGGCGTGTGCGGATTCGGTCCTGTCCCGTGGGATCGATCCATCTCGCGAATGCATCGGATCGCGAATGGAGCGCTTTGCGGTCCAACGCATACCTCCACCGTCGGTGCAGTCGTCAAAATCAGTCGCTATCGAGGCCAAATGTCCGCTGATAATGTGTTTTTCGTTCCCGTCAGGGATCTGTGTCAACGCGATGTCGTGACCTGCGAGCAGGATGAGTCGCTGGTCGTCGCCGCGGAGATGATGAGCGAGCGAAACATCTCGAGCATTGTGGTGTGCTCGGATCAGGTTCCGGTCGGGATGGTGACCGACCGTGACCTGCGCAACAAGGTCGTGGCTCGGGGGCGGGATCCCGGCGCGCTGCGCGTGAGCGACGTCATGAACAGTCCCTTGGTGACGATCGGCGAGGACGACTATCTTTTCGAGGCCCTTCACCTGATGAGCCGCAGACGAATCCACCGACTGTGTGTGTTGGATGCGAGCGGTGCGCTTTGCGGGATCGTCACGGATACCGACGCACTGCGGCTGCAAAGTCGCTCGCCCCAGCAGTTGATGAAGGAGATCGAGGAGGCGGCCAACGTCGATGATCTAAAGATCCTGCACGAGAAGCTGGAGAAGCTCGTTGTGCACCTGTCGGGCACGGGCGTTGCGACGAAGGATCTGGTGCAGACGGTGGCGCATCTGAACGACCGCATCCTGGTGCGTCTGATCGAGTTGGTGCGCACCGAGCGCTACCCCGATCTCACGGACCGCTTCGCCTTCCTCGCACTGGGGAGCGAAGGCCGGCAGGAGCAGACACTCTCGACCGATCAGGACAATGCGATCGTCTACGCGGACGATATGACGGCGGACGAGCGCGCGCGCCTCGCGGCCTTCAGTGTCGACTTGATCGACCATCTCATCGGGATCGGCGTGCCGGCGTGCCACGGCGGCATCATGGCGAAGAACGAGGCGTGGCGGCGCAGTCTCTCCGAGTGGAAACGTGTCCTCGAGAGATGGCTGCGGACCCCCTCGCCCGAGAACATCCTCTCGGGCAGCATGTTCTTCGATCTGCGCACCCTTTACGGAGACGCGAGCTTCGAGGCCGAGCTGAAGACCCACATCACGGCGCAGTTGCGGGCCAATAATCTGTTTTTGGCACACAGCGCCGCCAATGCGGTCGGTTTCAAGCCGCCGCTGGGGTTTTTCGGGGGAATCAAGCCGGAACGGCATGGGCCGCACCGCGGCAGCATCGAGCTGAAGAAGGCGGGCATCTTTCCGATCACCGAAGGGGTCAAGGCAATGGCCCTGCAGGCGGGCGTCGGCGACGGCGGTACCCGCGGCCGTGTGTTCGGCTTGCGGGAGGCCGGGATCCTGCGTGCCGAGCAAGCCGAGAGTCTGATCGCGGCCCTGGATTTTCTGGTGACCTTGCGGCTGCGCGCGCAGCTGCTGGCGCTCGAGGAAGGCCGCGAGCCGAACAATTATCTACCGCTTGAGCGGCTGAATCGGATCGAAGAGGGACGTCTGAAGCTTGCGCTCGAGGAGGTCGGCCACTTTCAGGGCTTCTTACGAAGCCGGTTTCATCTCAATCAGATGGGGCGCTGAAGCGCGACTCCGAGAGAGCTTGTTTGGGTTGCGGGACGATGCGGCATGGGCCGAGCTCGGTCTGGATGGCGGCGGGGCCGATGACGAGGGGGCGACTTGCATCGCCCCATAACACCCGGGGCAGACAACCCTCCGCCCTCGCCGCCACCCAACTCTATGACGCCATTGCGCCGGGTTCGGGCTGACCCGGCACGCACACAGGACTGATTAAATGCTCAGTTGGACCGACCGCGTTCCGCTTTACCTCTTCGTCATCGCCGCCTTGACCCTTGGGCTATCACCCTTCGCCCCGGAGCCGCATCTTTGGGAGAAGCTGAAGATGCTGGCCGACGGGACATTGGGGAAGCCGATCGACATCTTCGATCTCGTGCTGCATGCAACCCCGTGGGTGTTGCTCATCCTGAAGGTCACGCGTCTCCTGACGCGCGGACAAGACCCGACGCCTCGCTGAGGCGAAGCCAAGCGCGAAAGACCGCGACGAAGATCCGCCGCGACTCCTCGCCGATCCCCGGTGCACCGGATTCCCGAGGTCCGGCACAGTTGAGCACCCGGACGTGGTTCGCGATCAGCCAGTCGGCAATCGCAGGGACATCGATCGGCGCCGACAGGTCGCGCGCCAGCAGGGGTTTGCCGAGTCGACGCGCCAGCTCCGCGGTCAGGCGGGTGCCGCCGGTCATGGGGCCGCGATGCAGGATCAGGGTCGCGTCGCTGTCGCGGACGTTCCACTCGGTGCGTTCCGCATAGTCGGCGCTCGGGGTCTCGCGCAGCGGATAGTGCTCCGGGATAGGACCGTCCTCTGCGCGACGCGCGAGTGGACACCAGCCGCCGATCGGCAGACCCAGTGTGATGGCCGCGTCCAACGCCGCGCGATCGACACCCGTCTGGCCGCCCGAGACCACCCGGACGCCCACCGCGGGCACGCTCGGCTCAGGCCCCTGGCCGGCCTTGCGTGCCGCCAGCAGGTCCGCGTCCCGCCGGGCGAAGTAGAGATCCTCCTCGGCCTTTTCCTTGAGCTTGAGCTTGTCGACGAATCCGGTCATGGGCAAGACTCCGGTCGGTTCGCGATCAGGACGGCGCGCACGGGCGCCGGGTGTCCCTCGATGGTGCGGCTCGGATCGGCCGGATCCAGATGATCGAGCAACGACTGAAAGCGCATCCAGTCGGTCGAGCGCTGCTCCTGTGGGCCGGTACGGGTGACGTCGACGACACGAATCCCGGTGAACCCGCAGCGACCGAGCCAGACCGCGAGCGCATCGGCCGTCGGGATGAACCAGACATTGCGCATCGCGGCATAGCGTCCCGAAGGGACCAGCAATCCCTCGCCCTCGCCTTCCAAAACAAGGGTTTCCAGCACCAGCTCGCCGCCGGGGCGCAACAGT
>NZ_DATITZ010000174.1:0-3598 GCF_035467215.1 Thiocapsa sp.
CCGAGCTTCTGATTACGGCGATCGATCCCTGCGTGGCCTTCAAGCTCACCTGTTAAAACGCGCCCCCGAGCGCGATGCGAGGTCGTCACTCGGGCGCAGGGTGGGCGCGAGTCTGATGCCCTTGTGGATGGCGCGTTTTAAGATTTTTAATTTATTGATATAAAACGCGTCTCGCCAAGGCATCGGTTGGCGACGAGGTTGGCCCTAAATCTCCGCGCGTGTTGATCACCCCGGACGCGTTTTATCCTGCGAGGTCTTTTGTCCATGTGTCTTGCCATTCCCGCACGCATCACCTCCATCGATGTCGCCGCCGATACCGCGAAGGTTGCGCTCGGACCCGTCTGCAAGGAGATCTCGTTGGCCCTGATCGAGGACGCGGTCGTCGGCGATTATGTCCTGGTCCATGTGGGCTACGCACTGAACAAGATCAGTGAAGAGGAGGCGCAGCGCACACTCGAGATCATCGCCGAGATGGGGTTGCTCGAGGACGAGCTGGAGCTTGAGCCCGGGCCGACGTCGAGCGTCGAGACAACCGGGGGCCAAGGGTGAAATACATCGATGAGTTCCGCGACAAAGGCCTCGCCCGCCGGCTCGCCGAGACGATCGCCGCCGAGGCGCATCCCGGGCGCGATTATCGCTTGATGGAGTTCTGCGGCGGTCATACGCACGCCATCTTCCGCTACGGCGTGCAGCACCTGATGCCGCCGAACCTGCGCTTTATCCACGGCCCGGGCTGTCCGGTCTGCGTGCTGCCGATGGCCCGGATCGACCACGCGATCGCGCTTGCCACGCAGCACGACGTCACGCTCTGCACCTACGGCGACTTGATGCGCGTGCCGGCGAGCGAGCGCAGGAGTCTGCTCAAGGCCAAGGCCGATGGCGCGGATATCCGCATGATCTACTCGACCCAAGACGTGCTGCGGATCGCGCGCGAGAACCCCGAGCGGCAGGTTGTCTTCTTCGCCATCGGCTTCGAGACCACCACGCCCCCGACCGCCGTCGCCGTGAAGACGGCGCGCGCCGAGGGGCTGACCAACTTCTCGGTCTTCTGCAACCATGTGCTGACCCCGTCGGCGCTGCACACGATCCTGAGCACCGCCGGCCCGGACGGGGTGCAGCTCGACGGCATCCTCGGCCCATCCCATGTGAGCACGCTCATCGGCAGCCGGCCCTATCGCTTCGTGCCCGAGCAGTTCGGCGTGCCGGTCGTGATCGCCGGTTTCGAGCCCCTGGATGTGATGCAGTCCGCCTTGATGCTCGTCAGGCAGCTCAACGAAGGGCGTTGCGAGGTGGAGAACCAGTACACCCGTGCGGTGAGCGAGGACGGCAACCGCAAGGCGCAGGCCCTGATCGCGGAGGTCTTCCGGATCCGCCCCGAGTTCGAATGGCGCGGGCTCGGCTTCCTCCCGAACAGCGCCTTGGCGCTGGCCGACGCCTATGCGGATCTGGATGCCGAGCAGCGTTTTCCGGTCGAGATTACCCCGGCCAAAGAGATCAAGGGCTGCGAGTGCCCCGCCATCCTGCGCGGCGTGAAGACACCGACCGAGTGCGAGCTCTTCGGTAACCCCTGCACCCCGGACAATCCCATGGGCTCCTGCATGGTGTCCTCCGAGGGCGCCTGTGCGGCCTATTGGAGCTACGGGCGGTTCAGAGCCACCAGCCACCAGCGAATGGATGAAGTCTGATAGCTGATAGCAGGAGGCAGGAGGCAGGATGCCTTCCCCGGCCGACCCAGTCGTCTCACAACGAGGTCTCAGAATGACACCCGATCGGCGCTTTCCCGTGCGACTCGATCTCAAGAAGGGCGCCGTGGACATGAGCCACGGCTCCGGCGGGCGCGCCATGGCACAGCTCATCGGCGAGCTGTTTCAGCGTTATCTCGACCATGAGCTCTTGACCCTCGGCAACGACCAGGCGCTCTTCACGCCGCCGCCCGGTCGGCTGGTGATGAGCACCGACGGTCATGTGATCTCCCCGCTCTTCTTCCCCGGCGGCGACATCGGCTCGCTCTCCGTGCACGGCACCATCAACGATGTCGCCATGTCCGGTGCTCGGCCGCTCTATCTGGCCGCCGGCTTCATCCTGGAGGAAGGCTTCCCGCTCGCCGATCTGGCCCGCATCGTCGAGAGCATGGCGCAAGCCGCCAATGCCGCGGGTGTGCCGGTGGTGACGGGCGACACCAAGGTGGTGGAGCGCGGCAAGGGCGACGGGGTCTTCATCACCACCACCGGGATCGGCGTGGTGCCCGAGGGTATCCTGATCTCGGGCGATCGCGCCGAGCCGGGCGACGTGATCCTGGTCAGCGGGAGCATGGGTGACCACGGGGTGGCCATCCTCTCCAAGCGCGAGAATCTCGGCTTCGAGACCGAGATCCGCTCCGACAGTGCCGCTTTGCACGAGCTGGTCGCCGCCATGATCGCGGCTGTTCCGGACATCCACTGTCTGCGCGACCCCACCCGCGGCGGCTTGGCGACGACACTCAACGAGCTGGCCCATCAGTCGGGTGTCGGCATGCAGATCCGCGAGGACGCCATCCCGGTCCGCCCCGAGGTGGCCGCAGCCTGCGAGCTGCTCGGGCTCGATCCTCTCTATGTCGCCAACGAGGGAAAGCTGATCGCCATCTGCTCGCCCGATCAGGCCGGGCGTCTACTCGAAGCCATGCATGGCCATGCACTCGGCGCCGAATCAGCCATCATCGGCGAGGTCGTCGAGGACCCGCATCGCTTCGTGCAGATGGAGACCGGCTTCGGCGGGAGCCGGATCGTCGATTGGCTTGCCGGCGAGCAATTGCCGCGGATCTGCTGATCCGCGGCCTGTCCCCTATCGGCATGTGCTTCGCGGACTTAGGCCGATCACCGATTCGTCCCTGTCCGGTCACCTCGATCGCGATCACCGAGAGCCAGACGCTGCCTCACGTCTCCGTTCCCCGAACCGCGCCGGCGGAGCATCGGACGCTTGGGTGAACCGCCCCCCGTTTACGGTCGATTTGATTTTTCCTCGTTGGTGTGGTGTCTTCGCAACGAGGCTCGAGCCTGGTCTCCGACCGTCCAAGCGTTCCCGCGTCGCCTCTCAAGCATAGACGCCAATGGGCGGCCCGACTGGACGGCGCACGGCAAGATTTGTGACATGGGTCTCATTTTGCATCCGGAGCGTGCTGCACAGGTCGGCGCCCGGGAGCCGCACTCGAATAAGAGCCCGCCGAGGGCCCGGGAGGCGAGGGTGATGATCGACATGAATTGGATCCAGGCCCACCAGGGCCTGCTGCTGTCGTTGGCCGGACTTTCGGTCTTGATTTTCCTAGGATCCCTGATCTCCTTGCCGTTTCTCTTGGCGCGGATCCCGGAAGATTATTTCGTGGACCCACATCGGCATTCAGCGCGTATGAAGAGCCTTCACCCGGTCGCCTATTTGAGCCTGCGGGTAATCAAGAACCTGGTCGGCTGGGTCTTGCTCCTGGCGGGCATCCTGATGCTGGTGCTCCCCGGCCAGGGGATCCTCACCATCATCATGGGGCTCGTGCTGAGCGACTTTCCCGGAAAATACAAACTCGAACGCCGGATCGCGAGCAACCATCGCGTCCTAAGCGGAATCAATTGGG
>NZ_DATITZ010000175.1:0-13569 GCF_035467215.1 Thiocapsa sp.
GTTTCCCCTGTCAACGCTTGGAGCTACGCCTCACGGCATATCCCCCATGACTCGGGGCCGAAACGAATCGCCATTTCTATTTCGTATCGAACTTTCATCGACTACCTCTTGCCAGTTTGTCCTGGCGCATCACAGACCACGTTTTAAACTGTACCAGCTCCTCATACATCCAAGCCGGGTCGAGATCCGCGCCGTTCGGCCAGGTGACAACACCCATTTCAAGACGCGCTTGTTTGAAATAGCTCGGATCTTTGAGCGGTTCGTAAATGCCGCGGTCATGAGCCGAGGTGACCGCCGAGAGATCGGCGACGCCGCTGGTGCCGTCTTGGAAGGTCACCGCGAGGCGGTAGTCGGGCAATATCGACAACCCCTTCACGCGCCAAGGAGCGGCTGGAGTCACTCCAATGGCGCGATCCGTTTCGGAAGCTGCTTCAATTGGCATAGTTTCCAATCCTCCATCAATTCTTCGCGGTGCTCGACGGCCCACTCGATTGTCAGGGCGAGGGCCCGCTTGGGCAATCGTCCACCAATGACTTCGAGCGTGCGGATATCGATCAGCGCTTCGTGCTCGGCGTAAAGGGCATGGAAATAATCCCGAGACCGTTCGAGCGCCTCGTGCAGCACGGCAGATGTGTCTGGACCGTTCGTTGTCGTTGTCGGAATTTCTGAACCGTTGCACTAGAGCTGTCCCGGGAGCTTGGGACGGACCGAAATGCATAAAACCGTGTCCTTGGGATTGGGGTGCTATCTCATGTGCCGGTTGCTCCTCTCGGCTTAGACGCCACCCTGCATGTTAAGCGTTACTTTACAGGCGCCGGCAATCCTTTTAACATGCACTCATGTTCACGTTGCGTTTCAGCAAGCAATCCCAAAAGGTCTTGCGTAAGATGCCGTCCGGGATTGCCACGCGGCTTCGAGCCGAGCTTGACGCCATCGCGATGAACCCAAGCGCTTACCGCGGCGACTGGAAGCCGCTCGCGGGGTCGGATCTGTGGCGCCTGCGAGTCGGCGACTGGCGCGCGATCTGCGACCTGCGAAGTGGCGAGCTGATCTTATTGGCCGTCAAGATCGGACCACGCGGAGATGTCTATCCATGAATGTACAGATTATCGAGCTGAACGGTGTTCCGGCCTTGGCCGTGTTGCCCATCGATGAATGGGAGACATTGCTGGAGCGGCTGGAAACGCTCCAAGATATTGCGGATGCAAAGGCGGCTATGAGCGAGGAGACATTCCCGGCGGCGTTCATCGACCGGCTGCTGGCGGGGGAGGCACCGCTCAAGGTCTGGCGCGAGTACCGCGGACTGACGCTCCAATCCTTGGCCGAAACCTCCGGCACGACCCGGCAAATGCTCTCGATGGTGGAAAACGGCAAGGCGAACCCCTCCGCCGATTTGCTGGCGCGCCTGGCACGCGCGCTCGACTGCGATATGGATGATCTTCATGGCGAGACCCAGCGTCGCTGAGCTGACCCTCCCGACGGCTCCGATCGGCTACGGTGATTTTCCGAGAAGGAACGACCAGCCTGTAGGTGCGAATTTATTCGCACATCCCGGGCGGTAGCGTCGCAGAGCGCCACGGGGCATGCGTGACACGCAGAGCGGTGTCACAAGCCTCTTGGTGTCAGGAGCCCCTTCAAGGTTCGGGTGGCCGGTCGAATGAGATGGACCCGTCGAGGGTTGCGGCCAAGGCGTCCATCAACGCGGATGACCCGCCGTCGCGTGCGTCGAGCTTCGCGTTCAGTCGTGCGCAGCGCCGCTCTTTCAGGGGTCCCGGCGGAAGCTCATGGGCGATCGCGAGGGCGCGGCGCAGATCGCGGGTGCGGTGCTCGTGATACTTCGCAAGCTCCGTGCGCGCCTCCGCGTCGCCTTGCACGGCGAGCGGCTCCCAGATCGCGCGGGCGGAATCCCAGTCGCCGCGTCGACGATACAGACGCGCCAGATCCAGCAGGCCAGCCGGCTCCAACCGACGACGCTCGGACCGGAGCAGCTCGAATGCCCGATCGGATCGACCTTGCGCCTGATGATAGGCGGCGACCGCTCGGACATCCGCATCGAACGCACCCGGATCTGCGAAGACCTCGCTCAGACGCGGGATCAAGGCCGCAAGGGAGAGCAGGTCCCAGCGGTTGTGACGCAGCACGCCGACCAACGGGGTCACCTCACCCGCGCGCAACCAGGCCAGCCAGGCCGCGGGCGCCTCGGAGCCCGGCAGATCGTCTTTACGCTTGAACCCCAAGAGGCGCTGCTCGACGCTGGCCAGACGGCAGTCGGGCCAGATGCGACCGTAGGCGCGGCGCACCGGCTTCAGCAGGTCCAGATGCGGCAGCGCCGGAAGCGGATCGGCTTGGCCGGACAGGCGAAAGCGTGTCGCGAGCAGCGGGATGTCGAAAGACAGGCCGTTGTAGCTGACGAGAAGCCCGGCGCCACTGAGTTCGGCGGCGATGGCTTCAAGATAAGCCGGCTCGGCGTCGAGTCGTGTCAGGAGGTATTGGCGCAGGGTCCATCCGTCGGCTTGTGCGCGCAGCAGACCGGTCATAAAGGCCCAGGTCCCCGTACCGCCGGCCAGGCCGCTGGTCTCGGTGTCCAGACAGACCGGGGCGGCGGCTGCCGGAACCGACCGCCCTCGTTCGAGCTCGGGCTCGAGGCGCGACGCCGGACTCACCCAGCCCGGATCGATCGAGGCCTCCCACATGGCACCATCGAAGGGTCCGATCGAGACCTGACCGTGCCGCTCTCGCGCGGGGATCCGCCGCTCCAGACAGAGCACGCCGGGCGCGATCTCGACCGCGCCGACCGCCTCGGCCAAACGGTCGGCCCCCGGTTCACTCGCGCCACCGGCCCTGGCCTGCCCGACCGAGACCCGACGAATCCGCTCGGCCAGCGAGGGTCGGTCGGTCGGCGACGACGGGACGCTGCCCTGTCCATCCGGGCCAGGACCCGCTCCGCGCAAGCGTTGAAGGCGGTCTTTGAGTGTCATTCCGGGCGATCATTCCGCGACGGCGGAGAGGTCGGGTGCGCGCGGCGTCACCCGAGCGACCGAAACGCTCATCCCCCTGCCCCGCTCAAGAGATCCAGCACCTTCAAGGCGGCTTGACGCGGCGTGACGGCAAGGTCTTCGTCGCCGCGCAAGACCGGCCCGACACAGGCGGGACAGCCGGCGGTGCAGCCACAGCTTGCGACCAGATCGCGTGCATCGCCCACCAGGAGCGGGGCATCGTCATAGAGCGGTGCGGAGAGCCCGACGCCGCCCGGATAGTTATCGTAGAGAAAGAGCGTCGGCTCGAAGCGCTGGCCGGACATGGGGTCGAGGGGCGCGTTGTCCGGTCCGCGCATCTGACCCCGACCCTCGGCACCCACGATGGCGAACCAGGTCCCCTGCCCGTCTCCGACCGAGCGGCCGAGGTCGTGGATCTCGGCCATCGACCGCAATGCGGCGACATGGTGCAGCGCGTAGGCGGCGCCGAGAAAGCCGTCGATCGCCTGCTGGCGGTCCGGCAGCGCGGTCTCGAGCGCGCTCGGCTCGACCTGCCACCAGACCGCGGTGGTGTGCATCTCCTGATCCGGCAGGTCGATGTTGCCGTAACCGATGTTGTCGTGGCTGTAGTAGCGGATCTTCTTGTAGCCGGGATAGCGCCGGACCAGGTGGACCTCGCCTTGCGCCGTCGCGCCCTGGCCTCGGGCACGGCCGTCGAACCGAGCGAGGATCTTGAGCCGGGTGTAGTCGATGGCGTCGGTGTAGTAGTCGGCGCGGGTGCGGGTGACGAACGCCTTGCGGCCGGTCCAGTCCAGACGCTCCACCTGGTAGGGCTGGGACTGGATCATGTAGATGGCACCTTCGTAAAGCGTGCCCGGGGCGCTGCTGTAGTCGACCTCGGCGATGACCGTTTGGGCACCGCCGGTGGTGTCGATCACCACGAAGTTGCCCTCGGCGACCGAGCGCAGGGAGACGGCGTTGGCGGGATAGCTGTCGGCGACCCAGAACCAGCGGTCGCCCTGATGCTGCAGGACACCCTCGTCGCGTAGATAGCTCAGCATCTCGCCGAGATCCTCGGCGCCGAAGGACTCGCCGTCGCGAAACGGCAGCTCGAAGGCGGCGCAGCGCACATGGTCCATGAGGATCAAGAGCTGATCCGGATGGATGCGCGCATGCTCGGGCGATGCGCCGAAGAAGAACTCGGGATGGCGCATCATGTACTGGTCGAGCGCGTCGCTGGTCGCGACCATCACGCCCAGACTGGGCTTGAGCCGCCGCCCGGCCCGCCCCAGACGCTGCCAGGTCGCGGCCACCGTCCCCGGATAGCCGTTCAGGATGGCGACATCCAAGGCGCCGATGTCGACCCCGAGCTCCAGCGCCGAGGTGCTGACCACCAGATCCACGGCACCGGCACGCATGGTCTGCTCGGCGCGGCGGCGCTCGCTCGGCAGATAACCGCCCCGATAGGCGAGGACGCGGGCCGGCTTGCGCGGATCACGATCGAAGACATCCTTCAGATATTTGGTGATGACCTCGACCATCAGGCGCGAGCGCGCAAAGACGATGCTCTTGAGGCCCAGCTTGGCCGCCGTGCGCGCGATCCGCGTCGTCTGGGAGCGGGCCGATGCACGGATGCCGAGATCCGGGTTGATGACCGGCGGGTTCCACAGCAGAAGATGACGCTCGCCCTGCGGCGCGCCCGACTCGGTGATGGCCGCGACCGGCCCGCCGCAGAGACGCTCGGCCAGCTCGGCGGGATTGGCGATGGTGGCGGAGGCGAAGATGAAGGTCGGCTCAACGCCATAGAAGCGACAGACCCGGAGCAACCGCCGAAAGACGTTGGCGACATGCGAGCCGAACACACCCCGATAGGTGTGCAGCTCGTCCACGACGATGAAGGCCAGCCCCTCGAAGAACTGCGCCCATTTGGTGTGATGCGGCAGGATCGCCTGATGCAGCATGTCCGGATTGCTCAGCACGATGTCGCCGCGCGTGCGCACCGCCTTGCGGGCATCGCCGGGCGTGTCGCCGTCGAAGGTGAAGGCCTTCACGCCCGGTCCGCCGGCCGCCTGGATGGCACGGCTCAGCGCCATCAGCTCGGCCGCCTGGTCTTGGGCCAGTGCCTTGGTCGGGAAGAGATAGAGCGCCTTGCGGCCCTGCGAGAGCACCGCATCGAGCACCGGCAGGTTGTAGCAGAGTGTCTTGCCTGAGGCGGTCGGCGTAGCGACCACGAAGTGCCGCCTGGTGCGGGCCAGATCCCAGGCCTCGCGTTGATGGCTGTAGAGCTGCGCGCGACCGTCGGCCCGCAGCGCCTCGGCCAGCGAGGGTGCGAGATCGTCCGGGAGATCGCGCCAGCGCGCGGGACGCGCGGCCTGAGTCGACTCGCCGGCGATCCGTCCCCGATAGCCCTTGAGCAGGCGGGCCTTCAGACGCGTAACGGGTTGAGCCTCGGACGGCGCCGTCTCGACGAGCGTCTCGTCACGGGCAGCGTGGGTCAGTGGATCCGAAAGAGGCACGCTGTCGATTTCGCTCGAGGGGGTTGGCTGATGGGATGCGCCGGATACGGCACGGGATGCATTGAACGACGATCATCACCCGGACATCCGGATCCTGCAACCCCGCCGGTTCGGTTGATGTCGATGCAGGCGCGCCGGACTCGAAAACTGCTAACCTATTGGACAATCGAAGATGATCGCTTTAAACCGCGCCCGGTGCGGTATGCGTCGTTTGTTGGATGGGCTTCACCGCGCTAGCTCCTACAACTGTCGGAGCTGGCGCGGTTTAAAGGATTCAAAAAAATATTAAACTTCAAACCGCGTCACCACAAAGATCGGAAAAATTCTTGAGCCCGATACAACACGAAAATGACGCATTTCACTCTGGACGCAGTTTAACGGAGGTCGATGTCGCCATGTCCACGCGCGCAGCCGCTCAAGCCGAGCAGCACCCACAGACAGATGCCACAGACGGCGTTCAACCCGTCTCGCAGGCGGGTCGCTTCGTCACGGAGGAGGAGTACTGGCGCGACTACTACTTCGAATCGGACATCCATTACGAATGGAACAACGGTCGCCTGGAGGAGAAACCCGTGTCCGATTACGGCACCTATCTGGTCTATGCCTGGTTCACGCTGCTCCTGCAATACTTCCTGCGCGCCCGGCCGATCGCCAAGATGGTCGCACTGGAGATGGGGTTCAGGCTGCCGCTGCCGACCGGGACGGTGATCCGCAAGCCGGACTTCGGCGTCGTGCGCAACGACAACCCACAGCCGCTGTTGTATTTCGACGCCTCCTATCACGGCGTCTTCGATCTCTGTGTGGAGGCGCTGTCCGAGAGAAAGCCCGCAGGTGTCGTGCGCGACACGGTGACCAAGAAGGCCGAATATGCCGCAGGCGGTGTCAAGGAATACATCATTCTGCACCGCGAACCCGAGTGTCAGGCCTTTTACACACTGACCACGGCGGGTGTCTACGTCCCCATTGCACCCGATGAGGGCGTGATCTACTCCCGCGTCCTGCCCGGTCTTCAGTTCCGGCTGGATGATCTGATCGCGCAGCCTTCGCTCGAGGAGATGCGTCGCGACCCGGTCTACGCCGCATTCGTTCTGCCGGGCTGGCGCGAGGCCGAGGAACGTGCCGAGGCGGAAGCTCAACGAGCCGAGGCGGAGGCCCGACGCGCCGAGGCCGAGACCCAAGCACGCATCGCGCTCGAGCAGCGTCTGGAACAAGAGATTCAGGCGCGCAAGGAGGCCGAAGAGGCGCTCGCGCAACTCCGGGCGCAACGGCCCGAGCGCTGATTGTCCAGACCCGCCTTTTCGCACCCCTGCGCCGGGTTTATGGCAGGCCCCGAAAACCCTATACTGCCGATTGCTTAAAAGCGCTCGACGAGCACAAAACCCAGAGGACATCCATGCACAACGGCACGACCATCACCCAGTTCATCATCGAGGAGCAGCGTCACGTGGCCGGCGCCACGGGCGATTTCACGTCCCTGCTCAACGACATCGTCACGGCCTGCAAGGTCATCAGCAACATGGTGAACCAGGGTGCCCTCGTCGGGGTACTCGGGAGCGCAGAGAGCGAGAACATCCAGGGCGAGACCCAGAAGAAGCTCGACATCCTCACCAACGAGGTCTTCATCAAGTCCAACGAGTGGGCGGGTCACCTCGCGGCCATGGCCTCCGAGGAGATGGACACCATCTACGACATCCCGGCCAAGTATCCGCGCGGCAAATATCTGCTGACCTTCGACCCGCTCGACGGCTCCTCGAACATCGACGTGAACGTCTCGGTCGGCACCATCTTCTCGATCCTGCGCATTCAGGGCGGCGACGGCGCGCCGAGCGAGCGTGACTTCCTCCAAGCCGGCACCCAACAGGTCGCCGCCGGCTACGCGCTTTACGGTCCTTCCACCATGATGGTGCTGACCACCGGCAAGGGCGTGAACGGCTTCACCCTGGATCAGAACATCGGCGAGTTCATCCTCACACACCCGAACATGACGATCCCGGCCTACACGCGCGAATTCGCGATCAACGCATCCAACATGCGCTTCTGGGAGCCGGCGGTGAAACGCTATGTCCAGGAATGCCTAGACGGGAAGGAAGGCCCGCGCGGCGAGGACTTCAACATGCGCTGGATCGCCTCCATGGTCGCCGAGGTGCACCGCATCCTCACGCGCGGCGGCGTCTTCATGTATCCGATGGACAGCAAGATGAAGTCCAAGGGTCTCGGCGGGAAGCTGCGTCTGCTCTACGAGGCCAACCCCATGTCCTTCATCGTGGAGCAGGCAGGCGGCGGGTCCATCACGGGCACCGAGCGCATCATGGATCTACAGCCCGAGTCATTGCATCAACGGGTCCCGGTCATCCTGGGCTCGAAGAACGAGGTCGAGCGCATCCTGGGTTACCACGACCAAGCGTAAAAGCCGGTGCGGCGGATCCCGTTCGCAGTCCTCCGCGCGACTGCGAACGGCGATCCGGCACGGTAATCCCTACCCTCTCAAGCCAGCTCGATCTCGACCGCCTCCGCAACTCGCCTAGCCTTCTCCCGAGCCTCATCCAGCGTCTCACCGCGCGCCAGCGCGACACCCACGCGACGCTTGCCGTCGACCTCCGGCTTGCCGAACAGACGCAGGGCGGTGTCCGGCTCCGCGAGCGCGCGATCCAGACCGCCGAAGCGCAGATCCCGCGAGCGACCCTCCGCCAAGAGCGCCACCGATGCCGAAGGCCCGAGCTGCCTGATGTGCGGCACCGGCAGACCCAGGATGGCGCGCACATGCAGTGCGAACTCGGAGAGATCCTGCGATATCAGCGTCACCAAACCGGTATCGTGGGGACGGGGCGAGACCTCGCTGAACCAAACCTCGTCGCCGCGCACGAACAACTCCACGCCGAAGATTCCGGTGCCGCCGAGCGCATCGGTCACGGCGCCGGCGATCTCCTGCGCACGCGCCAGCGCGCCGGCCGTCATCGGATGCGGCTGCCACGATTCGCGGTAGTCGCCGTCGATCTGCAGATGGCCGATCGGCGCGCAGAAGCTGGTCCGGCCCCCGTGACGCAGGGTCAGCAAGGTGATCTCGTAGTCGAAGGCGACGAAGCCCTCCACAATCACCCGGCCCGATCCGGTACGCCCGCCCTGCTGCGAGTAATCCCAGGTGGCCTGCACCTGCTCCGGGCTGCGCACGGTGCTCTGACCCTTGCCCGAGGAGCTCATCACCGGCTTGACCACGCAGGGCAGACCGATCGCCTCGACGGCGGCACGGTAGCCGGCCTCGTCATCGGCAAAACGATAGGGCGAGGTCGGCAGGCCCAACTCTTCGGCGGCCAGCCGGCGGATGCCCTCGCGGTTCATCGTCAGATGCGCGGCGCGCGCCGTGGGCACGACATGACGGCCCGCGGCTTCGAGCTCCAACAAGGTCGCCGTGGCGATCGCCTCGATCTCGGGGACGATCAGTGCTGGATCCTCTTCCGCCACCAGCGCAGCCAGGGCGTCGGCATCCAGCATGTTGACGACATGGCTGCGATGCGCGACCTGCATCGCCGGCGCGCCCGGATAGCGATCCACGGCGATCACCTCCACCCCGAGGCGCTGCGCCTCGATCGCGACCTCCTTGCCGAGCTCGCCCGAGCCGAGCAACATCATGCGGGTCGCGCCTGCGGCGCCGGGTGTTCCGATCCTGGTCATGCGTGTGCTCCCGGTTTGGCTTCGGCGGGATGATATACCGAGGGGACCTGAAATTTAGCCGCATGGAACGAAACACCCGAAGGATCGGGGCACGCGCGGCAGGCGACCCGGCGATCGCTTCTCCCGTCCGGCGCCGCCGCCTAAACCGCGTCCAGTGCGAGATGCTCAACCTCGAGTGAGCTCAACGACTGCTGCATCCACGATGCTTAGCAGAGACGCGGTTTAAAACAATATATTTTTTAAAATCTTAAACCGCGCAGACTCCAACGTTCGTCAAGTCTGCCGGAGCCGATCCCATCCACAAACCTCGCATACAACGCCGGGCGCGGTTTAAGCGGACACTTCGACAAGCTGCAGCGGCCGGCTCACGACCAGGCGAAAACGCCCGCGGCCGGTCTTCTCGATGGCCAGCAACGGGCAGCGCTCCGCGAGCCTTCGCTGCAGCAGGATCAGGCGCGCGTCCAGGTTGTCGGTGACCTCGGGCAGCCGCAGCGACGCATCCAGACGCAGCTCGCGATTCGTGAAGTCCGCGCGTCCCGACTCGGCGTGCTCGCGCAGGAGCTTCCAGCAAATCGCCCCGGCCACGCCCTTGATCAGATATTCATTGTCGACGAACAGACTGTGGTCGTGCGGGAAGTGCCGAATCTGGATCGGCCCGCCCGATGTCTCGACGCCGGAAGCGGCTGTCGATCGAGCTGCGGGCAGGGTTGCGGGCACATGGGGCCCGACGGACGCCGGGAAACACACGGGGTGTAGCTCGAAGGCTAGGTCCGCGGCCCGCGCGAGCCCGTCGATGGAGAGCGCCAGATGGGACGCGAGGACCACGAAGGCGTCCTCGTCCTGATAGGTGAAGCGTTCCTCGACGGGGCTCTCGACGTAGAGCACACCGAGCAGCCGGTCGCCGTTGAGCAGGGGCACGGCCAACTGGCTGCCGGCATCCGCGAGACCGGGGAACGGGATCTCGGTCTCCAGCACACCGCCGTCGGCGCTGTCGGCGAAGTGCCGGCGGGTCGCCTGGCTGTAGCGGTATTCCTGGACCACGTAGCCGATACGAATCGGGGTTCGGGCCCCGGCGGCGACGCCGACGATGCCCTCGCCGACGCGCACCTCGGAGCCGACGCCCGACTCCGGGTAACCGCGGCTGGCGACGGTATAGAGACGCCGCTGATCCGGATCCAGCATCAGCAACATCGCATGGTGGACATCCCAGTGCTGCGCCAGGCCCGCCAGCGTGACCTCGAGCAGTTGGGCCAAGTCGGTGCAGCGGGCCAGGGCGACGACACAGGCACGCAGTCCGGCCAGCAGATCTGCCGGCGGCGACGGCTGCAGGAGCGCATCGCCGGGCATGGCCTCGACGCGCAGCACCCGAAACAGGTCCGCACCGAGCAGGCGGAACACCTTGCTCATCCCGGTGTGGGAGGCGATGGCGGCGAGCCGCGCCTTCATGTACTCGAACAGCGGGCCCTCGGTCTCGGTGCACAGATACTCGAGGTGCAGGTGGTAGAGGGCGGCACTCGAGGGGTCGATCACCTCCACCGTCGCCCGGCGCCGATGCAGCAGGTTCTCGCGAGTCTTGTTGAAAAACTGATAGGACAGGGCGACGTGCCGATCGTCGACGAAATGAACCTGCGACAGCTTGGCGACATTGGGCGTGCCGTCCGCGGCGCAGGTGGCAATGGTCGCCGGCACGGCACCTTCGAAGCAGGCCCGCAGTGCGCCCAGCGGCACCGTCATGGCCGCGGCTCCAGGCGCCAGCCGGCCCGCGGCCCGGGGGTTTGGTCGAAGAGCAGGGTCGGGGAGAAGGCCACGGCCACCGCGTCCTCTCTGCTCGGAGCCACCAGCGCATGGGAGAAGGCCGCCGAATACCCCAAGGCGATGAGCTCGGCTGCAAGGGCGCTGCCGCTCGCGCGCATGCGCTGACGATCGGTCGGTCCGAGCGGTTCGAGACGCGCCTCCGGGGCCTTGAGCTGCAGTGTCTCGTGGGTCTTGGGGCGACTGAACACCACCGCGACGGGTGCGCCTGCAGCCAGGTCGCGCAACAGGGATTCGGCCGTCCGCGTCGGCACGAGCACCACGACCTCCCGACGATCCTCGGCGACACGGCAACCAAAGGCGCGGGCAAGGGACGGCACACCGACGGCATCGTGTGACGCCACACTGATGGAAACCGGGCCGAGCAAGAACACGACCCGGGCTTGATCGAGCAGCGGGCAGTCGGACGACAACGGAGCGGTCACCATCTGGGGCATCGACATGGGCCGGTCACCAAACGCGGCGGATATGCCGGGATTCTACAAGCTTGGCGACGACTTGCCAGCGCCTGCCTCGCAGCCCGTCTCCGGGCGATCTCCCGAACCCCGGCCGGATCCGCGAGCATCCGCGGGTTAAGGAACTTTTAGCAATCCGTTAGCGAAGACTTAGCAACGCGCCGCGGGGCTGGGGACTAGCCTTCCAATTGTCCCTATTCCCCGCCATTCACCGTTGGAGGTGATCCCGATGAACGCTCGCAGCATCGCCCTGTCCATCCTCGTCCTGACTCCCCTCTCGGTCACGGCCGACCCTTGGGGCATCAACGCCGAGCCATTCGCCGATTCGACGCCTCCGCTCGTCGAGCCCGTCGCGAGTTCGTTCACCGACTCGGCCATGTCGGACCTGAACGACCCGACCCGGGTCATCGAACGCGGCCGCTACCTGGTCAAGGTGAGCGGCTGCAACGACTGCCACACCGAGGGCTACATGCAGGGCAACGGTGAGGTCCCGACCGAGCAATGGCTCACCGGCAGCGCGGTCGGATTCCAAGGCCCCTGGGGCACGACCTACCCGACCAATCTGCGGCTGCTGCTCAACGAGCTGACCGAGGCCGAATGGCTGGTGCGGGCGCGGGAGCCGAAGCGTCCGCCGATGCCTTGGTTCAACCTGAGCGCGATGACGGACGCGGACCTGGTTGCGATCTATCGGTTCGTGCGATCGCTGGGAGCGGCCGGCGAGCCGGCGCCCGTCGCGGCGGCACCCGGCGATGCGGTAGCCACACCCTACTTCGACTTCGTCCCGAAGGCCCTCTCCCACGTTGTCACACGGTAGGATGATTTCCGGGAATCATCGTCCCGACTGCGCATGCCCGGAAGGACCGAAAGGGCCGTAGGTGCGAATTTATTCGCACACACACCGGTTTCGCCTGCGAGGCGCTCGGCGACGCCACCGCTTGCGCTGTGCGAATCAATTCGCACCTACGGGATGGTCGTTCCGGTTCAAGCTGCGGGGTTCGCATCGGCATCGGCCAACGCCGCGATCAGCTCGGGTCCCTCGTTGCGGACATTTCCCACCGCCCGAGAGACCGGGTGTATCGTAAGCCGCTCCGCCGGACAAGGCATGAGCAGCTCCGAGAGCCGAGCCGGGTCGGTTGCGCGATCGAGCCAGGCGTCCACGACCTCGGGCGCCAGAATCACCGGCATCCGGTCGTGCAGCGGTTGGATTCGGGGATTGGCCTCGGTCGTCACGATCGTGAAGCTGTCGATCACCTCTGCGTCCGCGGGTCGGATCCAGCGCTCCCAGAGACCGGCGAAGGCCAGGATGGCGCCGTCCGGGGCATGGATGAAGTAGGGCTGCTTGCCGTCCGGGCGCTTGGCCCACTCGTAGAAACCGTCGGCGGGAACAATGCAGCGCCGCGCACGATAGGCGGCTCGAAAGGCCGGCTTTTCGGCCACCGTCTCGGCGCGGGCGTTGATGAGTCGGGCGGCGATCGTCTCGTCTTTGGCCCAACTCGGCAGCAGGCCCCAGCGCAGGCTGTGGAGGACCCGCTCCCCGCTCGGACGCTGCCGGATCACCGGCAGCCATTGCATCGGAGCTGCGTTGTAGCGCGGGGCGAGGTCCTCGATTTCGAGTGTGGCGCCGAAGAGGTCGGCGATGGCATCGGCCGGACTGTGCAAGGCGTAGCGTCCGCACATGGGCGGGGCCTCCTCCGGATCGGGTCTCGGGTATCGGGTTTTTCGGACGCCCGTGCTGCAGCCACGGTCGTTTGAGATATTCGGTCGACCTCGGGTGATTTCCGGGAAAGGCACGACCCGGATGTAGGGGCGACTTTAGTCGCCCATAGCTGCTCGAACGTCTGCTCACGACCGCAGCAACCCCCGAGCGCGCACCACGACCGCGTTTCGCGGCGTCCCCGGCCCATTCAGATCATAGACGCTGACGGCAAGATACCTGGCTTGCCACGGCGCTTCGAGATGGCGGGCGTTCTCGAGCATCGCTTCGACGAGTTTGTAATCGTGATAGCCGAGGTTGCGGTCGACGGTATAGTGCCGGGCCAGCTCATTGAAGGCGGCCTGCTCCCGAGTGCCTTGAAAGTAGGCCAGCGCCTTGCGTGCGGCAACGTCTCGGTCGACGCCGATGGCAGTAAAGATCTCGCCGAG
>NZ_DATITZ010000176.1:0-7149 GCF_035467215.1 Thiocapsa sp.
CGCCGCAGATCATGGCATCGGCATCCCCGCACCGGACCATCGTCGCAGCCAGTACTGTGGGATCGTTGCGGATGTACTCCTGTGCCTCGTCCGGCGCATAGCCGCGTCGCTGGACGCGCTCGTAGAAGGTCCGCCAGTGCGTGTCGAAGTTGGTGTTCTCGCAGGGCACGATCAGATCGAAATCACGATCCGGACGCATGGTCAGGCTGAGCTCTTTGAGGCGGTGTCCGATGACCTCGGGGCGGCCGATCAGCATCGGGCGGGCAATTCCTTCCAGGATGGCCTGCTGCGCCACCTGCAGGACGCGCTCGTCCTCGCCCTCGGCATAGATCACGCGTTTCGGTGCGGCCCGCGCCTGATCGAAGACCGGCTTCATGGTCATCCCGGTGCGATAGGCCCGCAGATGCATGGCGGTTCGATAGGCGTCCAGGTCGGCGATGGGTCGGGTGGCGACACCGCTCTCCATCGCCGCACGGGCGACCGCGGGGGCCAGATTTTCCATGAGACGCCGATCGAAGGGTTTGGGGATCAGGTACTCGGGTCCGAAGGTCAGCTCGCCTCCGCCATAGGCCGCGCGCACGATGTCGGACGGCTCGGCCATCGCGAGATCGGCGATCGCCTTGACGCAGGCGATCTTCATCGCCTCGTTGATCTCGGTGGCACCGCAATCGAGCGCGCCCCGGAAGATGAAGGGGAAGCAGAGGACGTTGTTGACCTGATTCGGAAAATCCGACCGCCCGGTGGCGATGATGGCGTCCGGTCGAGCGGCGCGGGCCAGGTCGGGCATGATCTCGGGTACCGGGTTGGCGAGCGCCATGATGATGGGCGCATCCGCCATCTTGATCAGCCACTCGGGCTTGAGGATGCCGGCGGCGGAGAGTCCCAGGAAGATGTCGGCGCCCTCGATGGCCTCCTGCAGGGTGCGCTGCTCGGTCTCGATCGCGTAACGCCCCTTGTACGGGTCCATCTCCTCGGTACGGCCGCTATAGACCACGCCGGCGATGTCCGTAAGGGTCACGTTTTCCTTCGGCAGTCCCATGCTGACCAGCAGGTCGACACAGGCGAGCGCGGCTGCCCCTGCGCCGGCCGTGACCAGACGGGCCTTGCCGATGTCCTTTCCCACTACGCGCAGACCGTTGAAGATGGCCGCGGAGACCACGATGGCGGTCCCGTGCTGGTCGTCGTGGAAGACCGGGATACCCATCCGCTCTTTGAGGGCGCGCTCGATGATGAAGCACTCGGGCGCCTTGATGTCTTCGAGGTTGATGCCGCCGAAGCTGGGCTCCATGCGCGCGACCGTCTCGATGAACTTCTCCGGGTCGCGCTCCTCGATCTCGATGTCGAAGACATCGATATCCGCGAACTGCTTGAACAGAACCGCCTTGCCTTCCATCACCGGTTTGGAGGCGAGCGCGCCGATGGCGCCGAGACCCAGCACCGCCGTGCCGTTGGTGATGACCGCAACCAAGTTGCTGCGCGCGGTGTAGAGCGACGCGTTCATCGCGTCCTTCTCGATCTCGCGGCAGGCCGCCGCAACCCCGGGCGAATAGGCTAGAGCCAGATCGCGTTGGTTGCCCATGGGCTTGGTCGGTTTGATCTCCAGCTTGCCGGGCTTGGGATAGCGGTGATAGTCGAGCGCGTTCTGATCGAATGAGTCCGGCATCTGGGTCTCCGTTGGGTGATGTGCGGCGTGTTTGGCCGACTCGGACGGCACGGCCGTCATGTCTCGGTCATTATGCTGCGGCGCAGCAGATGGCTGCAAAGATTTCAATCGGAGTCGTCTCGACCCGGGCACGCCATCCATTCGTCCGCTCGAATCAGCCCTTGATCAGATTCCCCGGTCCGCTGCTCGGCGAACCCAGCTCTAGGTTGTCTTGGAGCTCTGCGACCTCGCCGAGGGCGGCACGGTCGAGGATGGTCACCTGGGCGCCGTGGACCTCGATGATGCCTCGGCCGGCAAGCTCCTTCATCACACGCGAGAAGGTCTCCGGCTGGATCGACAGGCGCGAGGCGAGCACGCCTTTGCGCACGTCCAGCTTGAGCGATCGCCGCTCGGGCGCGACCTTGGCCAACAGATAGCGAGCGACTCGGCTGCTCGCCGTGTGCATGGTGAGGTTGTCGATCTCGCCGATCAGACCGCGCAGGCGCTGACTCAGCGAGCCGAGCATCAGGAAGCAGGTGTCGACGGACTCGCGCAGCATTTGCGAGAAGTCGCGCGCATCCAGGCTGAGCAGCTCGGAGGGCGCCAGAGCACCGGCACAGACCGGATAGCGCGGCGCGTTGAGAAACATCAGCGCCTCGGCGAAGGTCTGGCCCGGGGAGACCAGCTCGATGACCTTTTCCGCCCCGCCCGGCGAGAGCCGAAAGAGCTGAATCTGGCCCTGGAGAACCAGGTAGAAGCGCTCCGCGGGATCACCCTGACTGAACAGAAGCTGCTCGGCGCCGAGGACGACACGCGTCGCGTGCTGGCTCACGCGCTCGAGTTGGCCGTGGCTTAGGCCGGCCAGGAGGGGGGCGGTCTTCAACTCGTCGATCATCGGATGCCTTGTCGGGCGTTCGCCGTCGGTTGGAATCTCGGATGGATCTACGGGAGCGGGACGGATGTGTCAAGCCGGCCGGCCGCGATCGGCTACGGGATCGGCTGCAGGATCGGCTTGATTTGCATCAAGGCGGAGGATGCCTCCGGAACGTGCAATGCGCCCACGGTTCGATCCATCACCGAGGGCCTCATCCCGTGGCGCAAGTCTTCACGAAATCCATGGCGCGGAACATCTTCTACGGAGGTTCCGTATTCTTCATCCTACTGTTTCTCGCCCTGACGCTCGACACCTCCTTCGCCTTACCCGAACGCGATCAACGCCATCAGCTGGACCTCTCCACCGAGGTCGGCCAGCGTATCGCCAAGGGCAAGGAGCTTTGGGAGAACAACAACTGTATCGGCTGCCATACCCTGCTCGGCGAAGGGGCCTACTTTGCCCCGGAGCTGGGGAACATCTACACACGCTTCGGCAACAATAAAGAAGCGATCAAGGCATTCATCCAGAGTCGCCCTGCGATGGGTATCCCCGGTCGGCGCAGCATGCCGCAATTCAACTTCAGCGACGAGGAGCTCGACGCCATCGCCGAGTTCCTGAAATACAGCTCCGAGATCAATACGGCAGGCTGGCCACCGAACATTCAAGGCTGATTCGCAGCACCGGAGAATCCATTCGATGAAATATAAATCTCAAGCCGTCGCCAAGCCGTACTTTATTGCGGCGATCGGACTCTTTCTCGCCCAAATCATCTTCGGGATCGTTCTGGGTATACAGTATGTGGTCGGGGATTTCCTTTTCCCGGAGATCCCCTTCAATGTTGCCAGGATGGTGCACACCAACACGTTGATCGTCTGGCTGTTGATGGGCTTCATGGGCGCGGCCTATTACCTGATTCCGGAGGAGAGCGAGCGGGAGCTGTATGCACCCTGGCTGGCTCACCTGATGTTCTGGATCTTCCTGATCGCCGCCGCCCTGACGGTGATCGGCTATCTGGCAGTCCCCTACGCGCGCCTGGCCGAGATGACCGGGAACGATATCCTGCCGACCATGGGACGCGAGTTCCTGGAGCAACCCACGATCACCAAGGTCGGTATCGTGATCGTTGCGCTCGCCTTCCTGTTCAATATCGGCATGACGGTGCTGAAGGGACGCAAGACGGTGGTGAGTCTAGTCATGCTGATCGGTCTGGTCGGTCTGGCGGTCTTCTTCCTCTTCTCCTTCTATAACCCGACCAACCTGGTGCTCGACAAGTTCTACTGGTGGTGGGTGGTGCATTTGTGGGTCGAGGGCGTCTGGGAGCTCATCATGGGGGCCATGCTCGCCTTCGTGCTGATCAAGACAACCGGCGTGGACCGCGAGGTGGTCGAGAAGTGGCTCTACATCATCATCGCCATGGCCTTGATCACCGGCATCATCGGCACCGGACATCACTTCTATTGGATCGGTCCGCCCGAGTACTGGCAATGGTGGGGCTCCATCTTCTCGGCACTCGAGCCCTTGCCCTTCTTCATGATGACGGTATTCGCCTTCAATATGGTCAACCAACGTCGGCGCAATCACCCGAACAAGGCGGCCGTCCTCTGGGCGCTCGGCACCGCGGTGCTCGCCTTCCTCGGCGCAGGGGTCTGGGGCTTCCTGCATACTCTGGCGCCGGTGAACTACTACACCCATGGCTCGCAGATCACGGCCGCCCACGGGCATCTCGCCTTCTATGGGGCCTATGTGCTGATCAACATCACCATGATCTCTTACGCCATGCCGCTCCTGAACGGTCGGGAGGCCAACAGCATGCGCTCGCAGGTCTTGGAGATGTGGGCCTTCTGGCTCATGAGTATCTCAATGGTGTTCATCACACTGTTCCTCACCGCGGCGGGCATCCTTCAGATCTTCCTGCAACGCTACACGGAAACGCCGCTGCCCTTCATGGTCGTGCAGGAGAAGGTGGCGCTCTTCTACTGGCTGCGGGTGATCTCCGGGCTCGTCTTCCTGGGCGGTTTGGGCACCTACATCGCGTCCTTCTTCGTCGCGGCGCACGATGCCAAGCATCCACAGGCGGTCGATGCCGGTAAGGCGCAACCGAGTCCGGCAGCCGTCTGAGTCACGGTGTGCAGAGCGGGGCCGGTCGCTGCAATCCGGCCCCGACTCGGCCCCGGACGCTAGGGCTATGCCGAGCCTGACGTGCCGCAGCCAGCGGGCTGCGGCACATCGAGGCCGATGCTGAATCGGCTTCCGCACGCCTTTCGGGACGACGTCTTCTCGGGTTACGCTGCTTCGACCCGATCGCCTCTTCGACGCGGTGCTCGGGTCCCTTGCCGATCCAACGATCACCTGGATCGCGACGACCATACCAACCAACCACAACCTCGAGGACATCACCATGCGTCTTTTATCCACGCTTCTCGTGGCCTTCGCCTTGACCGCGGCTGGCCTCATGGCGCCCGTCCTGGCGAGCGACGACGATCCGCTCTTCATCAATCTGACCACGGATGACCCGCACCGCGCGAACATGGGCATCACTTTCGGGAAGAATCAACTCGAGCGCGGCCACCCCTTGACCATCTTCCTCAACGACAAGGGTGTCTTCGTCGGCGCGAAGGCGAATGCCGCGACCTTCGGCGAGCACCAAGAGAAACTGGCCGCGATGATCGACAAGGGCGCCCTGGTATTGGTGTGTCCCATGTGCATGAAGCACTACGGCGTTGCCGAGGCCGATCTCATCCCCGGTGCTCAGGTCGGCAACCCCGATCTGACCGGCGGCGCACTCTTCAAAGACGATACGCAAACCTTGACCTGGTAGTCCCCTTCGAAGGGCCAAGCCGTTGCCGGCTTTCGCCCTTCGATCACCCTCGAGGACAGGTCGATGAAGCGCATGCCCCTCTCGACGGCTCTCTTGCTGACATCCTTTTGCTCGAGCGTCCCGTCGTCGGTAGAGCCGCCCGGCGATGTCGCCCCGCGTTCGCCTTCGCGTCTGCCCGAACCGCTGCGCGATTCGCTCGCCGGCGGCGGACTGGCTCCGGAGCTTATGGCCCTGCCGGCGGGCCGCTTCATGCGCGGCGATCTGCAGGGAACCAGCACGGATATGGACGAAAAACCTCCGACCAATGTGACCCTGTCGAGGGCCGTCGCGATCGGGGTCTACGAGGTCACCTTCGATGAATTCGATGCCTTCTGCGACGCGACTGGCCGCGCCAAGCCGGACGACTCCGGCTGGGGCCGGGGTCGTCGCCCCGTCGTCAACGTGACCTGGAACGACGCCGTCGCTTACACCCGGTGGCTGAGCGAGCAAACGGGCCGCGTCTACCGACTGCCGACCGACGCTGAATGGGAGTATGCCGCGCGCGCCGGGACCGACACGCGTTTCTGGTGGGGCGATGACCTCGGTGTGGATCTCGCCAATTGCGCCGGCTGCGGCAGTGCGTGGGACGGTTACGAGACGGCGCCGGTCGGCTCCTTTCAACCCAACCCCTTCGGACTCTACGACACGGCGGGCAACGTCTTCGAATGGGTCGCCGATTGCTTTGCGGAGACCTTCGCGAAGGCGCCTGCCGACGGGAGCGCCCATGAGAATCCTGCGGGCTGTGGTCAGTGGGTCTATCGGGGCGGCAGTTGGAGCTTTCCGCCCCGCGAGGTGCGCTCGGCGAATCGGTGGCGGGACTTCCCGACCGGCTCCAGCGACGACATGGGATTTCGGGTCGTGCGCGAGCTTGAACCCAAGCGCTGATCCACCGCGCCAGCCGGAATAAAGCAAGAGCGAGAAACCGAGCCCGGCCAGCGCACGCGGCTCGATCACAGGCATGATGCCGACCTTGAAGCGCCATAGTGCAACTTGCTGACGGCGGCGGTGATTCTCCAGATCGTGCTGTTCGCTCGCTCCACGCGCCGTGCTCCGCAGGAATACCGCACGGATACCGACGCGGGGTGCGAATACGCTGTCCTGCCCGACACCACCGCACGTCTCCGGCGGCGCGATGACCTCGACGTGGATTGCGGCTGTTTTCGTTCACTTGATGTCATGGGGATTTCTCTTAATCATCCGCGCTGAACCTGCCGGACTCGTCCAACGCTGTCGCGAGAGCCTGCCGGCCAAACGGTCTTGGGTCGATTCAGGCGACCCTAACGGCAGCAACCGATCCGGCCGCTCGCGGTTCGGCTGTGGCTGACCGGTTTACGCGCTGAAGAGACTTTCGCGCTCAATCCCGTGTGCGCATCTGATCGGCGAACTTCAGCCGCCGACGTTCTCGGGGCTTGTGTCCGAGGTCGAGTGGAAAACCGTCACTCGGGATGCCCACGAGATACGTACACTGTCACCGGAATTCCCATTCCAGGAATTCCAGCGGAGCATATCCGCGCGCATCCCAGCACCGGCTGCCCACTCGGTCCCCCGGCCTTCGTCGAAGAACTGTAGCGACGCCTCGGCCGCCGACTGCGACGTCGAAAACCACGACCAAAGACCTAAGGAGCGCGACCGGAACACATTAGACGCCTTCTTCTTCGCTCGTAACTGTTCAGGTCGCCAGCCGCCTTACGGCAAGCGCGGCATCGGAGGCTGACCCCGGAAGGTCATCACCAGGGCGGGATAGAGATCGATCGACTGCTTGCGCAGGGTGGACAG
>NZ_DATITZ010000177.1:0-5931 GCF_035467215.1 Thiocapsa sp.
GGGCCGATCTCCGTCGACAGGTTGATCGGCTTGGCCGGCACCGGGTCCGACTCGCCGATCCGCGTCAGCGGCGAGGGATCATCCACCGGGCAGGTCACGCGCTCGGTACCGCCGAAGAACTCGATCAATGGCTTGGGCTCGCTCTTGACGCCCACGCCGAATAAGAGACGAACGAGACCCTCGGGATTCGATGCATCGCCGTCGAGCACCATGACAGGATAGTCCTTTCGCTGCAGAACGGCAGCGATCAAAGCGACCAAGGTGCTTTTGCCGCTTCCCCCTTTGCCGCAGACAAGGATGCGTTTGCGCGCGAGCGCTCGCGTTGACTGATCGATTCTGCGCGTCTGCTCTCTGGCCATTGTTCGATACCTCTGCTTTGCGAGCCTTGATCATCATGCCGACCCTGATCCGGTCGGCATCCTCATGCCGACGTGGACGCTCGTCGGCTACCCGGGCGCGTTCACCCGTCCGACAAGGTCGATCTCCCGGCCGACGCCGCCGTCGATACAGCGCGCGCCGAACGCATGACGGAACGCGATCTTTGCGGCATCGCCCGTGCAGTGGGTCGGCACCACGTAGGCGACGTCCAGATCCCGTAGCGCGCGAATCGCCCGGTCGATCCCCGCGGCGTCCGAGTACATCAGGTGAAACCCGCCGATGGCCCAATCGATCTTCTTCCCCAGAAGGCGCGAGGCGTGCTCGACGATCCGCTCCATTCCGGGATGTGCACAGCCGCTGATGGCCACCGTGACCCCGTCGGCCTCGATCACCATCGCGTGCTCGGGAGGGTCGCTGTCGAGCATGCCGGTCGAAAAGACGCCCGGGGCAAGCTCCGCGGGGTCGGCGCCGACGACAAGCAACTCGCCGCACAGACCATGAAGATCCTTGATCAGATGCTTCGAGAAACCCTCGTGCACGACGAGGGTCGCTTGGGGATTGACCTCCAAGACGGAGTCCAACCCGCCGATGTGGTCCCAATGCGGGTGTGAGAGAAAGAGCAGATCGACTGATTCCGGGGCGATGTCGAGCGCGGCCATGTTTTTGAGCAGGACGCGGCCGTTGCTGCCCGTATCGAAAAGGATCGTCCGGTCTGCGACCCGAATCAGTGCCGCGAAACCCCAAAGGCGCGTTAGGCCCGGGACGCCGGGATAATTGTCGAACAGGATGGTCAGGAGAGAAGGGTCTGTCATCGGTCGCCTCCTCGGGCCTCCCGAGACATGGCTCCGGTTGCCCGTGTTGGTGCGGGTCAGTGTTGCGGGAAAGCCGGCTGGTCAAGGCCCCGCAGAGCGGGGCGAGACCGAGACTCGGCATCGAGGGTGCTGATGTCCACGTCGCTGAACTTTAGTGCCCGACTCAGCCGCTGCACATTGATGATTGGCCATCCTCGCCAAATATTCGGCCTGTACCGACCGAGGGTTGCGCGCCGTGCGAACGGCCGAGCTCGCGGATCGTCCGGCGGCGTGTTTGGATTCACGGACGGGACAGCTTATGGTCGTTTCGATTCGACCTCTTCGAGCGCGCCGCGTCGGCGCCTGCATTCTGAATTCCCGACAGCGAGAACCATGCACATGAGAGCGATACGACCGGAGCGCATCTTGATGACCTCGGCATTGCTGGCCCTGCTCTCGGCATCGCCCCTACGGGCCGATGCCGATGTCGCAACCGCCGCCAAGGTCGAGACCATCATCGCGCTCAACCAGCACCTGAGCGGCTATGCGATTCAGGTCCTCTTGCGGGACGGGCGCCTGCGCATCGAGGGGGCGGTTCCGAGCGTCATCGAGCGAACCCTGGCCGAGGATCTGGCCAACCTGGTGGCCAACGGGGTGCCGGTGGACAACGCGCTCGACGTGAACGCCCCCTTCGCACGGAGCCCGGGGCCACTCACTGCCCGGGTCGAAGACCTGGATGTGGCGACGAAGATCCGGGAGCGCCTGGAGTGGCAGATCAGCACGACCGGGCTGGAGGTTTCCGTCGAGATCGACGGGGGAATCGCTCGCCTCCAGGGTCGCGTCGGATCGCCAGGGGCTTCCGATCGCGTGGCGACAATTGTCGGGACCACCGAAGGGGTTCGCGAGGTCTTCAATTACATCAACGTCGACCCGGATGTCTTGACCGAGGAGCGTGGGCGACAGGCTGCGGTCGCCGAGGTGAAGCGCTCCGATACCTGGATCGCCGATCGCCTCGGGGCCGTCCTGCGCTACGACACCACCGTGAATGCAGGCAGCATGGAGGTGAGCTCGACCGACGGAGTGGTGTTGCTTCGCGGCACCGTCACGTCGCTGGCCGAGCGGCAGGTTGCCGAGGCACTGGCCGGCGATATCTTGGGCGTGCGCGAGGTAGAATCGCTGCTGAGTTTCGACAGACCCATGTGATCCTCCCGGAGCGAGCCGATACTGCGGTCACGCCCCTCGCGGTCCTGCGTTGGTGCCTTTTCGCTTCAGGCCTTGAGCCGTTGGTCGTCTTTGCAGGCGTTCGGGACCTGTCCGCGAGTGACCCATTGATTATCAGCTATGCTACGGACGCGTATCATCGATTGGTCTGACTGCCGACACGTCTTTAACCTAGAGCATAGCTGGCCATTTGCGCACACCGATCGAGTGCGTGTTCGTTCTCCGATTTCAGCCGGACAAGTCGTTATGATGGAACGCCTGCATCCTGCTCTGCCCTTCTTGCGCTGGTTCCCCATGACTCGGGGGGGCCTGCGCGACGACATCATTGCCGGAATCACGGTCGCTTTGGTGTTGCTGCCGCAGTCGATGGCGTACGCCCAATTGGCGGGGTTGCCTGTCGTTTACGGGCTTTACGCATCCTTTATCCCCGTCATCGTTGCGTCGATGTGGGGCTCCTCGAGTCAGCTGCACACCGGCCCGGTGGCGATGCTCTCGTTGATGTCCGCGGCAGCGATCATTCCCTTCGCCTCACCGGGAAGTGCGAGCTTCATCGAGCTGTCCGTCATGCTGGCCTTGATGGTCGGGGTGCTGCGTCTCGCACTGGGTCTGTTCAAGCTCGGGGCCATCGTCAACCTGCTGTCGAGCCCCGTGGTCGTGGGCTTCACCAATGCGGCGGCGCTGATCATCGGACTGTCGCAGCTCAGCAAGATCATCGGCGTGCCCTTCCCGAGGACGGATTTCTATCTCGCGGATCTGTGGCGCGTCGTGCAGCAGATCGGCGAGACACACTGGCCGACACTGGTCTTCGCGCTTGCGGCCTTTCTGCTCATAGACGGGCTCAAACGGGTTTCTCCGCGGCTCCCCGGCGTCTTGATCGCCGTACTCGCAACGACCGCCTGGTCGGCCATGATCGGCTTCGAGCACAAGTCGAACGTCGGGATCGAGCAGATCCAGGACGTGCCGACGGCGGAGACAATCGAGGCGTACGGCCAGACCGAGATGCGGATCAAGGCCCTCACTGCGCTCATCGCGGAGCGCAGCCGCGAGGCCGCCCGGCTTGAGCAGGAAGGCGGGATGGAGGCCATCAAACGTGCGGCGGAGTTGTCGGCGTCGGTGCGTCTCTTCCAGTACGAGCTGGATCAGTCACGCTCGCAAAACAACGCGCGCCGCATCGACCTGCACGCGATCCGCTTGGAAGGCTCGCCGATCCCGGACGGGCCGATGCTCCTCTTCGCCAAAGGCCAAGTCCCCGAGGGGCTGGCGCGCGACGGTCGGGTCTGGCATTTCGTGGAGACGCGCGACGGAACGGTGACGCTCTCCTCGGGCGGGGCCGTGGTCGGGGAGATTCCCAAGGGGCTGCCGCAGTTCGCGGTGCCCGAGGTCCACTGGGATCTCATCCTCGCGTTGCTTCCGGCCGCGATCGTGATGGCCTTGATCGGCTTCATGGAGGCGACCTCGATCTCCAAGGCTATCGCCACTACCACGGGCGAGCGCATCAACGCGGGCAAGGAGCTCGTCGGACAGGGTCTGGCGAACATCGTCGGCAGCTTCTTCAGCTCCTACACGGTCAGCGGATCCTTCTCGCGATCTGCCGTCGCGGCCAAGACAGGCGCCAAGACCGGTCTCTTTGCCGTCATCAGCGCGCTGGCGGTGATGGTCTTCCTGCTCTTCTTCACCTCCTACCTCTACAGCCTGCCGCAGGCGGTGCTGGCGGTGATCGTGATGATGGCCGTCTTCGGCCTGATCCGCGTCGCGCCGCTGGTCCACGCCTGGAAGGTCGACCGCGGCGGTGCGATCGTCGGCATCGTGACCTTCCTGGCAACCCTCCTGATGGCCCCGGCAATCGCCGACGGCATTCTCCTCGGCATCGTCCTGACGGTGCTGCTCTATCTCATCAAGAGTATGCGTCCACGCGCGGAGATCGTCGCGCGCAAACCCGATGGAACGCTCGGGGGCATCAAGGCGCACAATCTCGCGCCGGTCAGCGAGACGGTCGTGCCGGTGCGCTTCGACGGCTCGCTGACCTTCTCAACGGTCGCTTACTTCGAGGACATCGTGCTCGAGGCCATCGCCGAGTTTCCGAAGACCAGAGTGATCCTGATCATCGGCAGCGGGATCAACGAGATCGACGCATCAGGCGAGGAGAAGGTCAACGAAGTCGCCAAACAGCTTCGGGACGCCGGCATCGGGCTCTATTTCAGCGGATTGAAGCATCAGGTGATGTCCGTCCTCGAGAAAACGGGAATCGTCGATAAGCTCGGACGCGATCACTTCTTTCCGAATAAGGAGTTTGCGCTGAAAGAGCTGCTCGAGCGTTATGAGGGCGCCTCCGAGCCGCAAGACAAGTGACGACCGGAGGCGGTGCGCTGTCGCGAGGCTTGTTTTCGAGGTACCGGAAGGCAACCGCCAGCATGCAGGGGCGAATGGATTCGCCCCTGCATGGCGTATTCCCGTGACTCGTCCGGGTTCTCGATCAGTTGGCTTGAATACGAATGTTCCCGGCCGTCGGGGCCTGCAGAAAGGTCCGCACCACCAGACGCAGACTCAAGGCTTGACGCCGGTTCCAGGGCAGCAGCGTGACCATCCGTGCCATCGGGCAATAGCCGAAGAGCACCATGGCGCTGGTGCCTGCGAGCTGGATGCCGTGCATCAGACCCGTGGGATCGGCCCGGCCCGCGATGAGCCAGCTCAGGTAGCCGATCCGCACCTGCACCGGGAAGGCAGCGAGACCTTGCGGGTCGAGACCGCCTTCGCGGATCCAGAAGTGCAGGGTCTGGATCAGGGTGAGGACGATGACCGGCGTGAAGCCGAGCGGGCAGCCCGAGAGTGCCTGCACGAGCAGAACGGCGCTCGCCAGCCAGTACCACCATGCCGTGTCGTGTGTTTGTTTCATTGGGTTGTCTCCGATGTGTTGAAGCCGATCACTTGACGGCAAAGAAGGTCACGCCGTGGACCTTGAGGTCCCTGGCCACCTTGTCTGCCGCGCTGGTGTTGCGGAAGCAGTCGTAGCAGCCGATCAGCCGGCCCCGACGCAGCCCGACCGACTTGGCGATCGCGGGCAGCTCGTCCTCCACCAAGGCACCGGCGATGCAGGCGGCCCAGAGGTCCGGATTGGCGCGCGCGTCGAGGGTGAGCTCGCGGGCCACAACCACGTCGGCGAGATACAGGCGTCCGCCCGGCTTGAGCACCCGGTGGATCTCCCGAAACACCCGTGTCTTGTCCGGGGCCAGGTTGACCACGCCGTTGGAGATGACCACGTCGATGCTGGCATCCGGGACCGGCGGGGCCGCGTAGCGACCGTCGCGGATCTCGACCCGATCGGCCAGGCCGGCGAGCTGTGCCCCGAGCTGGGCGCATTCGCGCATCATGGGGGTCATGTCGACCCCGATGGCCCGGCCCTCCGGGCCGGTGCAGCGGGCTGCGATCAGCAGATCCGTCCCGGCGCCGCAGGTGTGGTCGAGGATCGTCTCGCCGGGGTAGATGTCGCCCGCGGCGAATGGGTTGCCGACACCGGCGAAGCGATCGACGCTGATCGGCGGCA
>NZ_DATITZ010000178.1:0-14494 GCF_035467215.1 Thiocapsa sp.
CTTCGGGCGTGAAGGGATGCGGCAGGCGCGCGAACCATTTGCGCACCATCGCCTCGATGCGCTCGGCGCTCATCGCGTCGAGGATCCCTTGCAGGGCCGGCCCCTCTGCACACCGCAGGATCCCATTGTCGAGCGGCGCGAAGGCCAGGCCGGCCTTCGCCAGTTGCCGCTTGGCGTACTCGTGGCCGTTCAGGCAGATCCGCGCGGTGTAGGGAAAGTAGGATGAGAATTTGATGAACAGCGGACCGAAGTCCTCGTCCACGAGGTAGAAATAGTACTGGTTGCACATGACATCGGAGCGACTGAGCCATGGAAAGCTTTCGCCGGTCAGCGGGTTGCATCTCTTGGAGACGCGAAAGGTGGAAAACTTCTCCTGCGCCACGCCGATGTACAGCACACCCTCGGTCGGTGGTGCCAACGCCAAGCGTCTCTGCGTTTCCTCATCCTTGTTCCGGTGCGCATGAAAGTGCACCACGTCGATCTGCTCGCGCTTGGCAAAGGCCTCGATCGCGGTGACAAAGGCATGACTCATCGGGGCCATCAACATGGTCGAGGCGACGGCAGCGCCGCGGTGCATGCGGAAGAAGTAAGCCACCCCGCTCCCGGTCTGCAGCCTGGGCTGGTAGGCGTTGAGGTAGAGTCGATCGATCCCCTCGACATCCAGCGTCACATGCCCGTTCAACAACTCACCGATGGTTTGTCCTATCATGACGGCAGGCCCCGGTTGACACAGGGACATCGCGTCCCACTCGCCGCCCAGGCGGCTCTATACGGTAGCTTAGTGCACCGACGATCAATCGGGGCCTCCCCATGTCTCGTTGGTCTGAGGCGAAGCCTCGCTAAGTATGCGACACCCCATCGATCCCAAGGTCGACTGCGTCTTCAAGACCCTTTTCGGGTCCGACGACCATCGCGACCTGCTGATCCACTTCCTCAACGCACTGCTCGCCGATGATCTCGCCGCGCCGATCACGGATGTCGACATTCTCAACCCCTACAACGAGCGCGAGACCCTCGACTCCGGGATCGCCCCGAGTACGCCCATCGCTACCGGTTGCGCGACGACTGCGGTCCAGCGCTCCTTGATCACGGGACCATCCGCGTCTTCGCATTGAGCAAATTCGACGTCGAGCCGGTCCAAACCGATGCCGAACGTTGGCTGAGATTCCTCAAGGACGGAGAGACCCTGGATCCGACCCAGCTGCCCGCCTGGATGCAGCCCCCCATCATGAGGTCCGCCATGAGCACCTTGAATGCCTTTTCCGAGAAGGAGCGCGATCACCACCGCGATCAGTCGCGCCAAGAGGCCCTGCGCGTGCAACGTGCCGTCGCCTACGAGCTCGAAGAGCGGCGTGCCGCCGAGCAGCGCTCAAAGCGGCGGAAGCCGAGCGCCAAGCCAAGTAGGCCGAGCGACAGGCCAAGGAGGCCGCACTCCAAGACAAGCAGGCCGCCCTCGCCGAGATCGCACGCCTCAAGGCACAGCTGGACCGGCAAACGAAGCGCTGACGCATTGGAGACCGCGGGACGGTCCCGAAAGGCTTCGGGGTCGCACGGACTTAACCCGGGTCTTGCGGTTTGACCCGTCCGTCAACTGGTCGGGTGATCCGACACCCCGGCTGGCGTGAGCCGAAGGAATCGACCGCGGCGCACGCTTGCGCCGTGATCCAAACAGGCAGGATGACAAGACCCCGACTTTTTTGGGAATTCGTTGACCCCTTTTCCGCTGCTCCTGCGCCCTCCCATAGGCGGCAATCTCGATCAACACTTCGGGATGACGCTCGGCGATCCTCAGCAACTGCTTTGCGGCCCGCGACGGCTGCCGGCGACCTTGTTCCCGCTGTTCCAATGTGCGCTTCGACACCCCCAGCGCAGCTGCGAACTGGGCCCGAGAAAGACCGCTCTTCAGCCGCACGCGGACGATCTCGGAAGCAGGCTGCGCGGGGTTGCGCTTTCCGCCGCCGCCCTTGATCTACTCGAATCACTCAAGCACATCTTGCCACACGTCAAGTTCCGCCTCGAACGTGGCCAAGGCTTTTCCACTCAAATTCTTACGCATTCTGGAAGTAACTTCTCAAAAACTCAGGGCGTCGCCGAAGCGGCCAACGCCCGCTCGCGGACGATGTCGGGCAACGGCGGAACCGTCCCGAGCTGTTTGATGCGATCGCCCGGGTAGTCCCAAAACGAGATCCCCAGGTTGCGGCAGGTCTTCTTCAAGCTGGCGAAGCCGTCGCGACAGTCTTTGCCAAGGTCGCTGCGGGTGCCGCCGCTGATTTTTCGCCATTTCACGAAGCCGTGGATATCGCTTTCGCTGCCGTTGGTGTGCAGGACCAGATCGGGGCGTTCGAGGACCAACAGCAGCTCGCGCTTGTGGGTATGCAGGCGCTTGAGGGTGCGGTCGAGGGTGGCGTAGGAGGTACGCCGGGTGAAGATCGCATCGAAGCGCTCCTCCAGGCTGGCCTCGGCACTGATTAAGGTCGGGCGACGAGGGGAGGATTGAAGGAGAGCAATCGTAAACCTAAACGGCGTCCGCTCCGGCGCTCGATCACGGGACGATGGATCGAGTCCCTTCCAGAGCAACCTGGGTCACTCGGGACCCGGTTTAGAGCAGAACCAGATTGTCGCGATGGATCAACTCCTCCTCGTCGAGATAGCCAAGGATCGCCTCGAACCCGCTCGACGGATGACCTTTGATCCTCGCGACCTCCTGCGCATCGTAGTTGACCAAACCACGCGCCACCTCGCAGCCAGATTCGTCGACACAAGCAACGACCTCGCCGCGATTGAAGGCGCCCTGCGCTTCTCTGACGCCGACGGCGAGCAGACTCGTCCCCTTCTCGCGCAAGGCATTGACGGCCCCGGCGTCGAGCGTGAGACGACCGCGGACCTGGAGATGACCGGCCAACCACTGCTTGCGCGCCGCCTGAGGGCCCTGGAAGGGCACCAGCAAGGTGCCGACACCCTCCCCTTCACCGATCCGCCTCAGGACGTCCTCTCCGCGCCCGGGAGCAATCACCGTCGGGGTACCCGAGCGCGCTGCAAGCCGAGCTGCACGGACCTTGGTCACCATTCCACCCGTACCCAGGCCCGTGACGCTGCCGCCTGCGACCTGATCCAGTTGCGGGTCGTCGACCCGCGTCTCCGGTATCAAGCAGGCATCGGCGTGCGCGCGCGGATCCCGGTCGAACAGACCGTCTTGATCGGTCAGCAGAATCAGGAGGTCGGCCTGGATCAGGTTGGCAACCAGTGCAGCCAAGGTATCGTTGTCGCCGAAGCGCAATTCGTCGGTTGCAACCGTATCGTTCTCGTTGATGACGGGGATCACGCCGAGCTTGAGCAGGGTGCGGAGGGTACTTCGGGCGTTGAGATAGCGGGCCCGATCGGCTAGATCGTCACGGGTTAGGAGCACTTGAGCGGTATGCAGTCCACGCGCCTGGAAACAGTCTTCATACGCGCGTACGAGCCCCATCTGTCCGATCGCGGCAGCCGCCTGCAGTGCATGGAGCGCCTTCGGACGAACCCGCCAGCCCATCCGCGCCATCCCCTCCGCGACCGCGCCCGAGGACACCAGAACCACCTCGTTGCCCGCCATTCGGCGCGCGGTGATCTGCTCAACCCACGGGACGAGCATGCTGCGCTCGAGTCCTGCACCGTCGCGGGTCAACAATGCACTTCCGATCTTCACGACCCATCGACGCGTGAAGGGGATCATGGCGCGCGAAATCATAGGACAGATCCAGTCAGGTCAGTCGAGCGGATGCCATTCGGTCTCGGGCCCCGCAGAATTGCCATCGGCGCCCGTATCGCGATCTGCTCCTGCCTGCTCGGCTGCGGCCCTGTCGGCAGCCAACGCTTCGAGCCGAGTCATCAAATCGCCCATCAGCGCCGTCGTGCCCTCCCCTGTCATCGCGGAGATCCCGTAGACGGGTGACGTCCACTCGAGCCGGGCGATGATCTCGTCGCGCAGCTGCTCGTGCTCATCGGGGAGAAGGCGATCGATCTTGTTGAGCACCAACCAACGCTCCTTGAGCTCAAGTCCTTCGCCGAACGCGGAGAGCTCCGCCTCGATCTTGCGAACCTGCTCGACGGGATCCACCGCCTCGTCCAGCGGGGCGACATCGACCAGATGCAACAGAAAACGTGTGCGGGAGAGATGTTTGAGAAAGTGGCTTCCGAGCCCTGCACCCTCCGCCGCACCCTCGATCACGCCGGGAATATCGGCAATCACGAAGCTGCGGTCGCGACCGAGCCGAACCACGCCGAGGTTGGGATAAAGCGTCGTGAAGGGATAGTCCGCGACTTTGGGACGCGCGCTGGAGACCTGGCGAATCAGAGAGGATTTGCCGGCATTCGGAAAGCCGAGCAAGCCGACGTCCGCGAGCAGGATCAGCTCGAGCTGGAGGTCTCGGCGCTCGCCCGGTGTTCCCGGGGTGAACTGCCTCGGGGTTCGGTTCGTGCTGGATTTGAAGCGCGCGTTCCCGATGCCGTGAAAGCCGCCTTGGGCAACCAACATCTGTTGGCCGGACTCCAGGAGCTCACCGATCAACTCGCCGGTCTCGCGCTCGAAGACGCGCGTCCCGACCGGGACCCGAATCACGAGATCCGCGCCGGCACGACCGGTCATGTCCCGGCTCCTGCCGTTCTGCCCCCGCTCCGCGCGATGCACGCGTTGGTAACGCAGATCCACCAGGGTATTCAGATTCACGTCGGCGACAAGGTGGACGCTGCCGCCGTTGCCCCCGTCGCCGCCGTTGGGCCCGCCCTTCGGGATGTATTTCTCGCGACGAAAGCTGACGCAGCCGCTGCCGCCGTCTCCCGCCTCGACCCGAATGAACGCCTCGTCGACGAATTTCATAACTCAAACAACCTCATCGCTGAAACGAAAAGAGCCCCGCCGAAACGGCGAGGCTCGCGTGCCCGTTGCGATGGGTGGAGCCTGAACCGATCAGGCCGAGCCGACGACGCCCGCGGACTTTTCGACCACGGTCACGAATTTACGATTCCTCGGCCCCTGCTCGACAAAGGTCACGACCCCGTCGCGCAACGCAAAGAGCGTATGGTCGCGGCCGCAGCCGACGTTGACACCACTGTGGAATCGGGTGCCGCGTTGGCGCACGATGATGGCCCCGGCCTTCACGACCTGACCACCGAAGACCTTGACGCCGAGCCGTTTGGATTCCGAATCACGCCCGTTGCGCGAGCTACCGCCAGCTTTCTTATGTGCCATGGGAGTCTCCTCTTCAGCCGGCGCTGATCGCCGTAATCTTCAGTGCGGTGAACGATTGACGATGGCCCTGGCGTTTCAGGTGGTGCTTGCGCCGCCGGAACTTGACGATCATGACCTTCTTCGCACGACCGTGGCCCTCCACCGTTGCGCTGACCTTACCGCCTTCGACGTAGGGCTTGCCGACCTTGACATCGTCCCCGTCGGCCACCAGGAGGACCTGGTCGAAGTCAACGACAGCGCCCTGCTCCGCCACTATCTTTTCTACTTTGACGGTGTCGCCTTCCGAAACCCGGTATTGTTTGCCACCGGTTTGAATGACCGCGTACATGTCTGAAGATCCCCAAAACCATTCGGCGAGATCGGCGATAGGCGCCGAAACAAAAGAAGCGGAATGCTACTCGACGGATGCTCCGCGGTCAAGGAGGTTGACGCAGGCGTGTCGGAGTGCGACGCAGTGCCTCGACCCCTCGACCGGAAACCCGCAGGAGAGCCGAGGACACAAGGGGCTCGCAGCCCGCCCCCCGACTTGACAGACCCCCATCCCACACCTAGCATCCGCCGCCACGATCAGCCAGTCCATCGATACCTCATGGATATTACCGCGCTCCGACAACCCGTCGCCGAAGACGTCAAGGCCGTTGACGCCTTGATCCTGCGTCGACTCCGGTCAGACGTGGTGCTCATCAATCAAATCGGCGGTTACATCGTCAACAGCGGCGGCAAGCGCTTGCGACCGCTTTCGGTGCTCCTAGCGTCCCGGGCTTGCGGGTATACAGGAGACCGACACATCGACGTTGCGGCGATCGTCGAGTTTATTCACACCGCGACTCTGCTGCACGACGACGTCGTCGATGCTTCCGAGCTCAGACGCAACCGCGAGACGGCCAACGTCGTCTGGGGCAACGACGCCAGCGTGTTGGTCGGCGACTTCCTCTACTCCCGCGCCTTCGAGATGATGGTCGATGTCGGGAGTATGCGGGTCATGGACATTCTCTCGCATGCGACCAACCGGATCGCCGAAGGCGAGGTGCTCCAACTGCTCAACACGCACGATCCCGACACGGATCAGACCCGATATATGGAGGTCATCACCCGCAAGACAGCGACGCTGTTCGAAGCGGGCGTGCGCCTCGGCGCCGTGCTCGCCGAATCGAGCCCCGCCGCCGAAGAAGCCGCGGCGAGCTATGGCCTCAACCTCGGGATTGCCTTTCAGCTCATCGACGACGCATTGGACTACAGCCCGGCAAACGCCGAGCTGGGCAAAAATGTCGGCGACGACCTCGACGAGGGCAAACCGACCCTCCCGGTGATTCGGGCGATGGAGGTCGGAACACCCGAGCAAAATGCTCTGCTGCGCAAGGCCATCGAAGAAGGTGGCCGCAAATACATGGAATCCGTCGTCGAGGCGATTGCGTCGACCGACGCCATTACCTATACTACGCGGCTTGCGGAAGACTACGCGGATCGAGCAAAGCGTGCATTGGCTACGTTGCCTCCCTCCCCGGCTAGGGACGCCATGGAAACACTGGCCGATTTCTCGGTTGACCGTAAGAATTGATGAACGTCTCGGGGTGTAGCTCAGCTTGGTAGAGCGCTGTCTTCGGGAGGCAGAAGTCGCTGGTTCGAATCCAGTCACCCCGACCAAAATTCCCGCTACACATCAGCCGGCTCAAGCCGGCTTTTTTGTGTCTGCTGCTCCTCTGGCCCCGGCGTATAGATCGACGCCGGAAGGCCGCTAGACCCGCTCCGAAGCCTTTGCCTTTGCCGATTCCGGCGAGTACCTCAACCGAACATAGATACTCGCAAAGACAAGCAGGACATTGATCGCGCCCACCACATAGAAGGGTGCGCGCGGATCGACCCGATCGAATAGATACCCGCCGACCGGCGTAATCAAGAGAATACCGATCGCGCCGGCGACGTTGAAGGCACCGAGCACCGAGCCCCGCTGTCCGGCCGGAGCCTCCTGCCCGATCAAGGATTGACCGCCGAGATAGACGCTGATCTGCCCGATCCCGAGCAGAATAAAGAAGATCGGACCGTATGAGGAGAGCGGGTCCTCGAGCGCCAAGAGGCTCAGATTGCCCAGAGCCGCCAACGCCATGCAGATCGCAAGCCCGGTGACCCTGTCGATGCGGTCGAGCAGCGGGCCGAGGACGGGCGCCCAAACGAGTGCCGAGATCTGCGCCATCACGAAGATCAGGGTACCGCTCATCACCGCCGAGGCGGACTCCATGCCGGCTGCCTTGGCCGCGAGAGTGCCCCAGAGGACGAGAAAGATCGCATTGACCGATTGGTCGCCGCGTGCGATGAATGCAGACGAATAGGCTAGGAGAATGCGCGGATTGCGCCCGTGCGCGAAACCGCCGACCAAGAGCTCGCGAACGCTCGGGCGGTCTTGGAGACGCACGGGCAGACCCGGCTTGAGGCCCCAGAGGAGCAACAGGGCGACCGCGACCGCGAGACCCGCGACGATAAAATGCGTCAACCGACCCGCGGTAACGCCGTCGAAGCCCGCGCCGGTGAAGACCTTCGGCATGGCACCGAGACCCTGACTGATGAGCACGACACCCAGGCCGCTCATGACGCCGACGATGGCCACCAATTTGCCGCGGGAGCGTTCTGCCGGATAATCGGCAAGGACGGTCGACAACCCGCCCGCGACCGCGACCACCCCGATCGCATAAAGGACCCGGTAGACATAAAGCGCCTCGACCGATTCCGCGAGCGGATAGAGGACATAGGTGAGGGCCAGAACCAGAAACCCCGCCGCGTAGACCCCTCGGCGACCGATCCGGTCCATGAGTACGCCGGCCGGCAGAAACAGCAACAGGGTGACGATCTCGGTGAGGAAGACCAGGTTGCCGCTGATCGCGCCCTGCTTGGACTCCGGGACGCCCAGATGCTCGTTGAGGATGTAGGTCTGTCCGATGGAGATGAAGATCATCAGCCCGATCGAGAAAAACGCAGCAGCTAAAAAGGTCCAGCCGTTTCGAGGCAGGACGGACGGCGCCAAGTGGATCGGGCCGATCCGGTAGGTCCGGTCGAGGTCGGGCATCTGCGGATCTCCGGCGATGGACCATTGCGGTGTTGACGGTCGGGCCGGCATTATCCCATCAGGCGACGGATGCGGATACTCCGGTTGCAGCCCGGCACTGTGAGGATTCACGAAGCCGGTACCGAGCAGACTGACGGAAACTGCGAGCCGTTCGGGTCGGCCCTATTCGATCGACGGCCATGCCATCAACTGTGGGGCGAGCGTCGGCGTCGTCTTCGTCCCCAAGCCGGATATCGACCTGGAAACCCTCCTCGGCCGAGACGATGTCGCCCTCTACAAGGCCAAGAACAACGGACGGGGCAGCTACGCATTCCACACCGACGCCATGACGCGGCAGGTCCGCCGCGATGCCGCCCTGACGGATCGAATCGACCAGGCCGTGCGCAGCGGCGAGCTTTTTCTGCACTACCAGCCGTAGGTCGAGCTCGCGAGCGGACGGATCACGGCCGTCGAGGCCCTGGTGCGCTGGCGTCCGTAAGACCAATCGGCAGGGCTGACTAGCGCACGCAAGGTGTAGAAGCGCACGTAGGGTCGACAAGCGCAGCGCAGTCCACCAGCGCCGGAGCTGGGTTCGGTGGACTGCGCTGCGCTTGACCCTACCAACCCACCCTACGCTTCCACTCTGCCGATCCGGTCAGCGACGTGGCCGGGGTTGAGCAGCGCCCCCCTGGCGAGACGCTCAACGTCACGGTCACGCATCCCGAGCAGATAGAGGATCCCGTCGAGCCCGACGTTCGCGATAGCGTGACGCGCCTGCTTGGTCACGATCGGCTTAGCATGAAAAGCAATCCCGAGGCCAGCGATCGCAAGCATCGGCAGATCGTTCGCACCGTCGCCCACGGCGATGACCTGCTCCAGACGAATCCCCTCGCGCTTCGCAATCTCGCGCAGCAGCTCGGCCTTGCGTGCCCCGTCGATGATCTCGCTCGAGACCGTGCCGGTCAGCTTGCCGTCGCGAAACTCCAGTGTATTGGCATAGACGTCGTCGATCCCGAAGCGGCGCTTGAGGTGCTCGGCAAAATAGGTAAAGCCGCCCGAGAGGATGGCGATGCGATAGCCGAGCTGCTTGAGGCTGGCGATCAGCCGATCGGCGCCCTCGGTGATGGGCAGGCGCTCGGCGATCTCGCCGAGTACCGACTCGTCGAGGCCTTCGAGCAGCGCGATACGACGCCGGAAACTCTCCTTGAAGTCGAGCTCGCCGCGCATCGCGGCCTCCGTGATGGCGGCGACCTCGGGTCCAACACCAGCTGCCGCGGCCAGCTCGTCGATCACCTCGGTCTGGATCAAGGTCGAGTCCATATCGAAACAGACCAGACGCCGGTTGCGCCGGAAGATATCGTCCTCCTGCACCGCGACGTCCACGTCCAGGATCTGCCCGAGCGCAAGCAACCCCGCATGCAGCTCCGAGAGATCCGCCACCGCACCGCGGACCGACAGCTCCACGCAGGCAAGCGGATGGCGCTCCGGCGAGCGCCGCGAGAGACGTCCCGTCAACCGCGAGATCCGATCGACGTTCAGACCGTATTCGGCGACCACGGCGGACACCCGTGCGATGTGCTCCGATTCGATCTCGCGCCCCAGGAGGGTGAGGATATGCCGCGGCTGCCCCTGCTCGGCCACCCAGTCCTCGTAGGCGTCGGGATCGATCGGCGTAAACCGCAGATCAAGCCCCATCCCATGTGCGGTGAACAAGAGATCGCGAAACACCGGGCAGGATGCGCTGTCGGCCGGCAACTCGACCAGAAGACCCAGCGCCAAGGCGTTGTGGATGGTCGACTGACCGATATCCAGTATCGGCACCCGATATCGTGCCAGGATTGCGGTCAGGGCCGCGGTAATGCCCGGGCGATCCTCGCCCGAGACGTTGATCAGGACGATCTCGCTCATGCGGTTTCCATTGCGCGTCGATTCTACGGAAGGTTCGGATGGCGTCGCCCGGCGCAGTCCGACGCTCGGGCGCGTGCAAGGGCGCGGGACGCGCTCGACGGCACGCCCGCCGCGCCACGTAACCGGCCTCAGCTGCGTTGCGGGACCTCGAGGATGGTCTGGGTCAGATCGATGCAACCCGTCTTGAAACCGGTCTCGCAATAGGCGAGATAGTAGTCCCACATCCTGCGGAAACGCGCATCGTATCCGAGCCGGGCCACCTCGCGGTCCACCGCATGGAAGGCGAGACGCCAACGTCGCAGGGTCTCGGCATAGTCGAGGCCGAACCACGCGGTATCGCGAATCAGAAGATCCGCATCCTGCGCCTCGCGTGTCATGCGCTCGGGCGTGGGCAGCATCCCGCCCGGGAAGATGTAGAGCTGCACGAAATCCGGTTGCTTGCGATAGACGGGGAAATCGTCCTCGTTGATGGTGATGACCTGCAGGGCGATTCGACCGCCCGGTCGCACCAGCCGCCGCAAGGCCTGATAGTAGGTCGGCCAGAAGGCCTCGCCCACCGCCTCCATCATCTCGATCGAGACCGCGTGGTCGAAGCGACCCTCGACGTCACGATAATCCTGAAGCCGCAGGTCGACTCGATCGGCAAGACCGGCGGCCTCGAGGCGCTCGCGCGCATAGGCGAGCTGCTCGCGCGAGAGGGTCACGCCCGTCACGCGCAGGCCGCGGCGTGCCGCCAGCTCCGCGAAACCACCCCACCCGCAGCCGATCTCCAGGATATGCTCGCCGGGCTTGGCGTCCAGCGCATCGATCAAGCGCAGATATTTACGCTCTTGGGCCGATTCCAGACTGTCCCGAGCCGGGTCGGCAAAGAGCGCGGAGGAGTAGGTCATACTCGGATCGAGCCAGCGCCTGTAGAAGTCGTTGCCCAGGTCATAGTGGTGGGCAATGTTGCGACGACTGTTGATGGGATGATTGTCGCGCAGCCGATGGCTCAATCGATCCCACAGCCGCGACCAACGCATCCCGCGCGGCCCCACGCCCAGATGCTCCATGTTGTCGTAGAGAACCTCGAGCAACGCGGCGAGATCGGGCGTCGTCCAATGCCCTTCCACGTAGGATTCGCCGAATCCCACCTCGCCACGGGTGAGCAGCCGACCCGCCATCTTGAGCGGCGACTGTACCTCCATGACGCCGCTCGCGCCCGGGAAACGGCCGCGGTGCAGGGTGGCGCTCCCGTCGGGGAAACGGACCAAGAGCTGGCCGAACGCCAGGTGTCGGCAAAACCCGCCAATCAGGCGGCTCGACCAGCTCGATCGGCGGGACAGGGGTTCTTGGATCAACTCCTCTGCGGACATCAGGACACCTCTTCTAGGGGCGGAGCCGGCTTGGAATGGTAGCGCCCGCCTTTGAGCCAGATCTTCAAAGCCTGCCAATGGATCATCAGAACGACCTTCAGGGTCAGGAAGGGATAGGTGAAGGCGGCGCGCAGCAGCTTGCCGTCCGTGATCGTCTCTGCGATCCCCTGCTGGACGGCCACCAACATCAAGGATCCGTCCTGATATTCGCGGATCACGATCGCGTGCCGATCGCCTTGCCGGGTAAACCGGAAGTGATAGTCGGCGTTCATGTCGACGAAGGGCGAGACGTGGAAGTCCTTGCGATGCGCGTGACGGATCGGCCAGTCCATCGGCGCGCCCTTCTCGTGCAACAGATAGCTGTGGGCCTCGCCGAAGGTGTTGTTGACCTCGCACAGCACCGCAACCGGCCTGTCCGAACGATCGAAACAGGTCCAGACACTCAGCGGATTGAAGACAAATCCGAGCACACGCGGGAAACACTGCAGCTCGATACGGGCGACCTCCATCTCCTGCCCGCAGGCGCGCAGCTGCTTGAGCAGCCAGGGCTTGAGGCCGCGACCGTCGCGCGGACCGTGGTCGCGGTCGTGGAACGAGAAGAGGTTGAAGCGGTTGTGCGAGAACCAGCGACAATCACGCGCGATCTCGTCGACTCGCTCGACATCCAGCAACATGCTGAAGACCCGATAGACGAAGCGATAGCGCACCGGAAAGAGCCGCCGATGCATGACATCGCCGAAGATAATTCGGCCGGCGAAGGTGCTCACGCGGTCACCGCCGACACGCTGTTCCGGTCAGTCCCGGTGCCGGCACCCTCCCCGATCTTGGGTGCGGTCGAGGGCGCAGCCGTCTCCCAGGGCGGACGGACATCGAGCCCGCGCGCCACGTCCACCGCGGCACGCAGGCCGTCCTCATGGAATCCGTATCCCAGATACGCCCCACTGAACCAGATCCGGTCGCGGCCTTGGATCTCGGCGATGCGCTGCTGAGCATCGGTGGCGCTCGCATCGAACATAGGATGCTCGTAGGTCATCTCGGCGAGAATCGACTCGCTGCGCGGCGGCACACACGGGTTCAGGCTGACGAAGACATCGCGGTCCGGCGGCAGATCCTGAAGGCTGTTCATCCAGTAGGTTACCGTCACCGGACGATCGGCGCCCTGCCCCGGCTGCTCGATATAGTTCCACGACGACCAGACTCGGCGGCGTTTCGGCATCAGCGAGGTGTCGGTGTGCAGAAAGACCTGATTGGTCTGATACCGGAAATCGCCCAGGATGTCGCGCTCGACCGGCGTCGGGGACTCGATCAAAGAGAGCGCCTCGTCGGCATGGCACCCCATCACGACCGCATCGAAGCGCAACCGCTCGCCGGCCGTGGTCTCGACCTCGACGCCCTGATCGAGACGCCGCACCCGTTCGACCGGGGTGTCGGCCAGACAACGCCCCCGCAAGCGCGCCAGGATCGCCTGCACATAGGCACGACTGCCGCCGCGCACCGTCTCCCAATCCGGGCGATCGACCAAATCGAGCAGACCGTGGTTGGCGAAGAATCGGGCAAAGCTCAGGAAGGGAAAGTCCCGCATGTCCTCGGTAGGGCAGGACCAGATGGCCGCCGCCATGGGGAGCAAGTAGTGGTTGGCGAACCGCTCCGAGTAACGACCGCGCTGCAGGAAATCCCCGACAGTCAGGGTATCGCCGGGGCTGGAATTGATGAAGTTCTTCGCCGCTGCGTTGAACTGCAGAATCTCCTTGATCATCCATAAGAAGCGCCAATCGAACAGATTCGAGCGCGCCCCGAACAGCGTATTCAGACTGTCCCCGCCGTACTCGATACGCCCGCCATCCAGACTGGCCGCGAACGACATGCTGGTGGGATAGGTCGCAACACCGAGATGCTTGAACATCGCCGTCAACAACGGATAGTTGCGCCGATTGAAGACCATGAATCCGGTGTCGACCGGAAAGGGCCCGCGCGGGTCCGGGACCTCGAGCGTATTGCTGTGACCGCCGATATAGGCATTGCGCTCGAGCAGGGTCACCTCGTAACGCGAATCCAGCAGCCAGGCCGCGCCCAGTCCACCGATACCTCCGCCGACGATCCCGATTGTTTTGACTGACATCCGAATTGATCCTTCCGTTTGATCCCGAGAACAGGTCAGGCAACAGCACGCAGGCTGTTCATATTTCGTCCAATATTGACGCGCTGCTCGAACAGCTCAAGAGCCCGAGCGACGGGAAGACAAAAACCTTGAATGGGGGCAAGAGCCGCCGAGCTCAGAGCGAGCGCCGAGGCGTTCCGCGGATCAGGTCGTCCATCCGCGCCTTCGCGTCGGTCCAGCGCTGCGTGCCGACCTCGCCCGCAGCCAAGAGCTCCATCAGGCCGTAAGCCAACGGACGATGCTCGGCGGGGAGATCGAACAGCTTGGTCAGCTTGAACAAACAGCCGGCCTTTTGATGCTCGAGCGTGCAGGCAAGGGCGTAGAGCGTGAGGGCGGAGGCGGACTCGGGCGCCGACGCGATCAGCACCAAGGTTTCGTCGAGCGGGTCGGGTGTATCCATTATGCGGGTGTGATCGTTGGCGCGGCGGTCGCTCGAATCCTCGGGATGCCGCCGCGATCGGCGCACCGATTGCCGCGGCAGGGGCGACAAGCCCCTGCACGCGGCGTCTTATTCGCCTGCGATCGTCATCTTGTCGATCAGCCAGGAACCGGTGCGCGTGCTCCCTGAATAATCGTAATCGTTGCCGACGGCGATCAGGCCCGCGTACATGCGTTTGAGATTACCTGCGATGGTGATCTCCTCCACGGGGTGTACGATCTCTCCGCCCTCCACCCAAAAGCCAGCGGCACCGCGCGAGTAGTCGCCGGTAACCGGATTCACGCAATGCCCCATCAGCTCGGTGACCATCAGCCCGGTCCCCATCTCGCGCAGCAAGGCGGCGCGATCCAGATCACCCATGACGATGCGCAGG
>NZ_DATITZ010000179.1:0-9242 GCF_035467215.1 Thiocapsa sp.
GAAGGCTTCTTCGACAATTCGCATCTGTATCGTGATCAGATGCGCTCGTTGTTGACCGAGAACTTCGCGATTATCGGCGAGTGAAAATGCCGAAAATCTCGCATTCGCCGAGTATACGTCGAACTCCCGGTGATCCGATGGCTTTCCGGTCACGGTAGTCCAGCCCCCGGCGACGAGGGTCTGGGCTGGACCTATCGGGGCGAATCCGAGATGGCGGCCTTCGCGCGCCCGCTGCAGGATCCGCTGGTCGAGACCTTGCTGGTCGAGGCCATCATCAGGATCAACGAGCAGGTCAACACGCGCGCCCAAGCGCTGCTTGCCGTCAATGCTTTACGCCGGACGATGAGCAAGCCGGACCGCCTCGCCGCCAACCGCGACACACTGGACTTGCTGCGCGACGGCGCGCGGGTGGAGCTTGTGCCGGGGCCGGACGCGACCACTGTCCATTTCATCGCCTTCGAGCCGGGGCGCCAACACCTCAACGACTTCACTGCGACCAATCAGTATCGGGTGCAGGGGGTCAAGCAGTGCCGCGACGACACGGTTCTCTTGGTCAACGACATCCTGGACCGCGTCCTGTCGTTGGTCGGCAAGCCGGTGACCGCGCAGGATCGCACCGGCTTGGTCTGGCACACGCAGGGCTCAGGGAAGAGCCTGACCATGGTCTTTGCGGCCTACAAGCTGACGCGCAGCGCGACACTGGACAACCCGACCGTGCTGATCGTGGTGGACCGGCGTGATCTGAAGACCCAGATCGCCGACGACTTCGACGCCTGCGACTTCCCCGGCGTGCGCAAGGCCATGGGTGTCGAGGACTTGAAGGGCATCCTGCGCAATCCGAGCGGAAAGCCGCAGCGCGGCACCTTCGTGACAACCCTGCAGTCGTTTCAAAGGATGGCGGACCTGCGGCCGCTCGACGACGACAACATCATCACCCTGGTGGACGAGTGCCACCGTTCGCAAAAAGGCACGACGGCAGAGAGTCACGCGATGACCATGCGCGTGAAACTGCCCAACGCCTTCAGATTCGGCTTGACCGGCACGCCGATCGACCGCGCCATGCTCAATACCCATCGCGATTTCGGGCCGGTGATCGGCGGGGAGCAGGAGCGCTATCTCAGCTACTACGGGATCAAGCGCGCGATCAAGGACGGGGCCACGCTGGAGGTGCATTACATCCGCGACAAGGTGCCCTTTGTCCTCGACGAGAAGGCCCTGAACGTCGGGTTCGAGCAGATGTGCGCCGAGATGGAAGTCGACGACGAAGAGGCCAAGGATCTGATCCAGCGACAACGTTCGCAGTGGAAAGAGCTCGCACGCCATCCCGACCGGGTGGAGATCGTCGTCGGCAAGATGCTGAAGCACTTCCTTGCTTATCCCGACCCGAGCGGCTTCAAAGCCCAATTGGTGGGCGTGGATCGCCTCGCATGCGCGCGCTTCAAGGATGCGCTGGACGCCAAGCTCAAGGAGCGCCGGCTACCCGTTGCCTGGTCCGACGTGATCATCTCCGAGGGTCAGAACGACGACGCCGACCTCTCGCGATTTCACTACGGAAAACAGAAGCAGGACGACCTGATCGATTATTTCAAGCTCACCCCGAGCCAATGGGAGGAGTGGAACAGGGAGCGCTACGGCGAGCTCCGGGAGACGTGGCGCCCGCCGCTCAAGATCCTGATCGTCTGCGACCGCCTGCTGACCGGTTTCGACGCCCCGATCGAGCAGGTGATGTATCTCGACAAACCTTTGCGTGACCACAACCTGCTCCAAGCGGTCGCCCGGACGAACCGCCCGCTCCCGGCGATGAGCAAGCGCACCGGGGTCGTGGTGGATTACTTCGGCGTCTTCACCGATTTGGCCAAGGCGCTCAACTTCGACGAGAACGTCCGCGAGGAGGCATTGATCGACTGGCAGGCGCTGAAGGCAACGGTGCCGGGCGAGGTTGCGCGCTGCATGGAGAGCTTCAAAGGGATCCGGATCGCCGATACGCGCGAATGCCTGCTGGCCGCGCTGCGGTCAATCAAGGATCCGGATGCCGCCAAGGTTTTCGAGCACAATTTCAAGAGTCTCGAACGTCTGTGGGAGGCCGTATCTCCCGACCCCTGTCTCTACGCTCATCGAGACACTTACCGATGGCTCTGCAGCATTTACGTCGCCTATCGGCGCCGCCTTCGTAGCGAAGCCTCGCGCGGGACCTTCGGCGAGCTCTCGGCGAAGACCCGTGAGTTGATCGAGCAGAACACCGCTTTCATGGATGTGGCCCTGGCGTTGCCGGTGTTCAAAATCGATAAGGACTATGTCGCCAAGCTCGATGAACTCCCGAGCGCCGCGGATAAGGCCGCGGCACTGGAGGCGATCCTGACGGCGGAGCTTGCCGAGGAAGACAGTTCCGGATTCACCTATCGGCAGTTGGGCGAGCGACTGGCACGCTTGAAGGCCAAGAAGGATGCGCTCGACAAGGCGGCGGAGGAGCGCCTGAAGGACTTGCAGGACATTGCCGATGAAGCCGTCAAACGTGTCGAAGAACCCGAGATGCTCTTCCTCACGCGACCCGGAGAATATGCCTTGTTCTCGATCCTGCGTGCGTTTTCCGCCAGTCAGGACACGGCGTATCTGGCTGATTGCGCGCGCGAGATGGTCGCACACTTGCGAGACAACCAATTGCTGGTGCCCGGTTGGAGTCGCTCCAAAGGCGGACGGATGCGGGTGGAGCAATCGCTTCTGGCTGAATCCTGGAATCCGAGCTATGCGGCGCTGGGCTTCGACCCGGACGACGCCGACCCGCCGTTCCTCATGCCCGCCGTCAACGAGCTGGTAAGCACGGATGCCTCCGGCTGAACGGCTTGTCTCCGGCAGGGTGCAGCGCCTTGATCTCGGCGGTCGGGAGGTGGCTTGCCGGCTGGTTCACTCGAAAAATGCCAAGAAACTGAGAATCAGGGTTCGCGGTCCGACCGAGTTGGAGTTGGTGATCCCTGAAGGCCGCGACGAGGCCGAGGGACTGGCCTTTCTTGCCGAGAACCTTGCCTGGATAAAGGTCGAGGTGGAGCGTGCGAAGAGCCGGCTCGCCCTGCGCCAGACGGAGACGGGCGCAGGCGGGACGGTGTTGCTCAGGGGTGAGACGGTGCCTGTCCGGGTGAGTCGGATCCCGTCCTGGCGGGGACCGAACCGGGTCGCGCTCAGGGACGGCGCGATTCAGATCACGACCGGCCCGCGAGCGCGCACGTCGGTCGTACAGTCGCTGGAGAACTGGCTGCGGCGGCTGGCCCGTGAGCGGATCGCACACCATATCTCGCTCATCGGCCCGCGCCTGCAACGCGCTCCGGGCAAGGTCTTTGTAATGGACCAACGCACGAAATGGGGCAATTGCTCGGCGCTCGGGAATCTGTCTTTCAATTGGCGCCTGGTGATGGCGCCGGATGATGTCCTGCGTTACATCGTGACCCATGAGCTGGTCCATCTGGCCATTCCGGATCATTCGACGCGGTTTTGGCTGACCGTGCGGAGTCACTGTCCAGGCTCGGAACGCGCCCGACAATGGCTGGCGGCCAACGGACACCGCCTCACTGTCGATCTGGCCGATCGGCTCGCCGGGGAGAATGCGACCGACACGCCATGAGGATCGATTCCGTGACCAGAGGACTGCCAAAAACGGAGTCATTCTCGGGGTTACCTTTGCGCTGAACCGGTGCGTCCCGACAGATGTGGGCGGGAGATGTGCCTGCGGCCAATCCAGTTCGAAGACTGTCAGTCCCCGGACGCCCCCTCGGCGCATGCTGCGCCGATAGCGACCAGATACTTCAAGGTCGCTTCGGTTGCCGGCGCCAGGTCCACGGCGGCCTGACCCGTGGCGATCAGATAGCCGTCATCGCGCTTGCGGACCCAACCGGCACGCTGGAGCGCCTGCACCTTTCGGCGCACGGTCTCGCGCGGGATCCCGCTGTAGTCCGCGATCGACTGCAGGTTGATCGGGGCGAGCTCGGTCTGATCCCGGTCGCGCGCCATGAACTCGTCGTACGACAGGCCGTCGATGCGTCCCCACGCCAGGGTCCGCGTGCCGATCACCGCCAGCACCAGCATGCTGTCGAGGTCGCCGCCGAAGGTTTGGCGCAGGGTGACCAAGAGGTCGCAGAAGTGTGCCGTATGGATCGGCCAGATGCGGCCGAAGTGCCGGGTGAGGTCTTCGTAGTCGAATGTCATCAGGGCGCTCCAGAGGGCTTGGCCGCGGGGCAACCGCGGAGCAGACGGCGAGGCCGCCTGCATCCGCCCAGTTTGAGCGGTCACTGGATTGCCGACAAGCCGCTGCTCGGACAGACTCGGCGGCTGCCGCGGACGTTCAACCCCCAGGCGTTCCCGACGGCGATCGCGCAATACAAGCCACAGATCCAACGGCCGGATCCACCACCAAGATCCAACACCGGGAGCGAGCCCCATGTCCATCCATCACCAAAAAGCGGGCGCTTGGGGACTCCTAGGCCTGTCCCTCTTGCTCGCCGGGTGTGAGGAGCAATTACCTCCCTCCGCGGCAGTCGAGACGTCCCGTCCGGCGCAGATTCTGGAGATCGTACCCGCCGGACTCGACTCCGGTCTGCGCTTCCCCGGTCGGGTGCGCGCCGTTCAGCGGGCGGAGCTCGCATTCAATGTCCCGGGGCAGATCATCGAGCTTCCGGTCTCGGAAGGCGAGGTCGTGGCGCCCGCTGACGTGATCGCGCGCCTCGACCCCGAGAGCTTCGAGACGCAGCTCGCCGCCGCGCAGGCCGAGCTCGACAAGGCCACCGCCGACTACGAGCGGGTGCGGGAGCTCTGGGATCGAAACAAGGCGGTTCCCCGGGCGGAGGTCGATCAGAAGCGCACGGCCATGGAGGTCTCCCGCTCGGCGTTCGCCGCGGCGCGCAAGGACCTCGACGACACCCGGCTGACCGCCCCCTTTGGTGGGACCATCGCTCGCCGGCTGGTGGAAAACTACCAAAACGTCCAGGCCAAGGAGGCCGTCGTGAGCCTCCAGAGCACCGACGAGCTGGAGATCGTCATCCATGTCCCGGAGCGGGTCGTCCGCGGAGAGCCGAAGCGGGTCGCGGGCTTCGCCCGTTTCCCCGATCAGCCCGAGCGCCGCTTCCCGGTCACGCTCAAGTCCTTCTCGACCGAAGCCGATCCGCAGACCCAGACCTACGAGGCCGTGCTCGGCGTGACGCGTTCGGCGGACGCGCCGCTGTTGCCCGGGATGGCGCTAGAGGTGCTCCCCGCGGACGCGCCGGTCGGCGAGGGTCCGGCCAGCGTGCGCGTCCCCCTGCGTGCGGTGGTCGCCGGGGTCGACGGCGCGCCGTCTGTCTGGGTGGTGGACCCGGAGTCTTCGCGGGTGAGCCGTCGGCCGATCGAGACGGGCGCGATTCAGGGTGAGGACATCGTCGTGCTCGCCGGGCTTTCGCCCGGCGAGCGGATCGTCACGGCGGGCGTCAACCATCTGCGCGACGGCATGCTGGTCCACGCGCTTTAGGGTCCGGAGGACGCCATGAACATCGCGGCTTACACCCTGCGCAAGCGCACCATCGCCTGGTTGGCTTGCCTGGTGCTGCTGGTCGGCGGCTACATCGCCTACCAGCAGCTCGGGCGCTTCGAGGATCCGGAGTTCGTGATCCGCCAGGCGGTCATCGTCACCCCCTATTCGGGTGCGCTCCCCGCCCAGGTCGCCGAGGAGGTCACCGACGCCATCGAGGGCGCGGTTCAGCAGCTCCAAGAGGTCAAGGAGGTCACGTCCGTCTCCACCCTCGGCCAGTCGCGGGTCTCGGTGGAGATCGACCTGCGCTTCGCCCGCACCAAAGACGACCTCGAGCAGGTCTGGGACAAGCTGCGGCGCAAGGTCGCGGATGCCCAGCGCCTGCTGCCGCCGGGGGCCGGCCCCTCGGTGGTGAACGACGACTTCGGCGACGTCTACGCCCTCTTCTTCGCGGTCACCGGCGACGGCTACCGCCTGGAGCAGATTCGCGACTATGTCGAGGACCTGGAGCGCGAGCTGGTGCTGGTGCCGGGCGTGGCCCGGGTGGCGACACTCGGGGCGCCCCAGGACGCGATCTTCGTCGAGATCGCCGCGGCGAAGGCGGCTCAGCTCGGCGTCTCCCTGGAGCAGATTCATCAGGTCCTGCGCGAGCGGAACCTGCTCGCCGCGGCAGGCGATCTGCGGGTCGGACCCCAACGCGTCGCGGTCAGCCCCACGGGGCAGATCGACTCGGTCGAGGCGATCGGCAACATCGTCCTCGCCTCTTCCGGCGGCGATCGGGTCATTTCCTTGAAGGATGTCGCGACGATTACCCGCGGGATGCTTGAGCCGCCGCGCGCCCTGGTGCGTTACGACGGGGAGCCCGCCATCGGACTCGGGGTCTCCAATCTCTCCGGCGGCAACGTGGTCGCCATGGGCGACGCGGTGCGCGCCCGCCTGGCGGAGCTCGAGTCGCAGCGCCCGGTGGGCATGGAGCTGAACATCGTCTCCTACCAGTCCGACGCTGTGCGCACGGCGGTGGACGGCTTTGTCGCCAACCTGGTCGCAGCGGTGGTGATCGTGGTCTTGGTGCTGGTGCTCTTCATGGGGCTGCGCAGCGGCCTCATCGTCGGCGCCATCCTGCTGCTCACCGTGGCCGGCACGCTGATCGCGATGCATCTGGATGGAATCGCCATGCAGCGCATCTCGCTCGGCGCGCTGATCATCGCGCTGGGGATGCTGGTGGACAACGCCATCGTCGTCACCGACGGGATCCTGGTGCGGCTGCAGAAGGGCGAGGAGCGCACCCGGGCCGCCGTCGAGGTGGTGCAAGCGACCCAGTGGCCCCTGCTCGGCGGCACCGCGGTGGGCATCCTCGCCTTCAGCGCCATCGGCCTGTCCCCCACCGACATGGGCGAGTATGCCGGGTCGCTGTTCTGGGTGATCCTCTACTCGATGCTGTTGAGCTGGCTGCTCGCGGTGACCCTGACGCCGCTGTTCTGCGTCAGCTTCCTCAAGGTCAAGCCGGCGGAGGGAGCGGGCATCGGCGCCGGCTCTGGCCCCGTGCTCGGGCGCTACCGTCGCCTGTTGCAGGTGCTGCTGCGCCGGCGGCTCGGCACCGGCATCGGGCTGCTGGCCCTGCTCCTGGCTGCGGTACTCGGTTTCGGCGCCGTGCCGCCCGGTTTCATGCCCGAGTCGGCGCGGCCGCAGTTCGTCGTCGACCTCTACTTGTCCCAGGGCACGGACATCGAGGTGACCGCCGCGGAGCTTGCGGAAGTCGAGGCCCACGTCCGCGGGAAACCCGGGGTGACCCATGCCACCAGCTTCGTCGGTCAGGGCGGCTTGCGTTTCATGCTCACCTACGTCCCGGAGGATCCCAACAGCGCCTACGGCCAACTGCTGGTCGACGTGGAGGACGCCGCTCTGATCGCCCCGCTGATCGTCGAGCTGCAGACGGAGCTCGAGGCGCGCCATCCCGATGCCGCTATCAAGGTCTGGAAATTCATGCTGGGGCGCGGCGGCGGCAAGAAGATCGAGGCCGCCTTCCGCGGTCCCGATCCCGAGGTGCTGCGCGACCTTGCCGAGCAGGCCAAGGCGGTCATGGCGAACGACCCCGACGCCGTGGCGATCCAGGACGACTGGCGGGAGAAGGTGCCGGTGCTCCGCCCCGCGGTCGACCCAGTTGCCGCGCAGCGCGCGGGCGTCGATGCGACCCAGATCAGCGCGGCGCTGAACCGCGCCTTCACCGGGGCGCAGGTCGGCGTCTACCGCGAGGGCGACACCCTGGTCCCCATCGTCTCGCGTGCCCCCTTGGCGGAACGGGCCACCGCGGACCAGCTCGACAATGTCCAGGTCTACAGCCCGACCGCCCAGCGCTACCTCCCCGTGGGGCAACTCGTGACCGGGGTGGACGTGGCGTGGGAGGATGCCGTGATCCGCCGGGTGAACCGATTCCCGACGATCAAGGCCCAAGCCGACCCGCCGCCCGGCGAGCTGTCCGGCCCCTTGCTCGAGCGGCTGCGGCCAGAGGTCGAGGCGATCGCCCTGCCGCCCGGCTATGCGCTGGAGTGGGAGGGCGAGTACAAAGCCTCGCGGGAGGCGAACGAGGGGCTGGCCCTCTCGGCGCCCTACGGCTTCGCGGCCATGGTGCTCGCGGTGGTGGTAATGTTCAACGCCGTCCGCCAGCCATTGGTGATCTGGCTGACGGTCCCGCTTGCGATCATCGGGGTCACCATCGGTCTGCTGCTCTTCCGCGTGCCGTTCGAGTTCATGGCGATCCTAGGCTTCCTCAGCCTGATCGGCATGCTGGTGAAGAACTCGATCGTCCTCGTCGACCAAGCGGACGCCGAGCGGCGCGACGGCAAAGCCGGTCTGGACGCCGTCCTCGACGCTGCGGTGAGCCGTGCCCGACCGGTCTTCCTCGGCGCCTTGACCACTATCCTCGGCGTGGCGCCGCTGCTCCTCGACCCCTTCTTCAAGAGCATGGCCGTGACCATCATGTTCGGGCTCGCCTTCGCCACCGCTCTCACTCTTGTCGTGGTGCCGCTGCTGTACGCGGTGCTCTTTCGGATTCAGGCGTCCGGCAGGGCGTAGTCCGCCAAACGCGTGGGCTGGACCGCACCGTCCGCGAAATGTGTCTCCGCACGTTCGGATCGTTCCGTGCATATTCGATTGACCGGAAGCAACGTCGGCGTCACGTCCGGCCAATCGGATGTACCGTTGGGATGTCGATTCGCGGAAATCGCCTTAAGATCCGCCGGTGGCTTCCGCATGCAGCGACCTCGACTCGTGGCGGGAGATCAAACCGATACCTGATTAGTAAGGAGATTCAGCTAAGCGCCGAATCCACGATTGAGCAGAGGGCCTCAAGTATCAAGCAATCAAAACTCTCGAGGACGAGCCTGGCTAGCCTCGTTGCGGCAGTTCGTGTCGAGCGCCAACGGCGCGACCGATGTCAGCCCGGGGCAGCGCCCCGGATTCCAATCAACCAAGACCTTCAGCCCTGAAAGGGCGGTTTAAAGATGCTGCCGGGGCTGAGCATTTTGCTGAGCGTTTTGCACCGTTCGGCCGTTTCCCGAAACGCGCGCCAAAGATCGACACATCAAAGCGTTGGGCCGCCCCTTCAGGGCTTCGCATGGGGGTCGTGTTCCCGGGGCGTTGCCCCGGGCTCGCGTGGTGAGCCCCGTTGGGGCAGCCGGATACCAGCGGGTTCGATGCATGGTCATGGCAGGCTCCGTCCGATGGTGGATCAGGGAGCATTCTGCGCCGATCGGTG
>NZ_DATITZ010000180.1:0-4478 GCF_035467215.1 Thiocapsa sp.
GGTCTCCTCTTCGACCATCGTCTCGCCCGAGCACCTTTGCAGGACCGGGCTTCAGGTCGCGATGCGCACCCTCGCCGCCATCAAGGGACCGGTGGCGATACGCTTCGCCTCCGGTCACGGCGGCGGATTCATCCTGTCCGACAACCACGGCGAGATCCCCTACCAGGTCCCGGAAGATACGCTGCTGGCGATCTCCGAGGCGGTCCATCGCTGGGGCACCTATCCGCTCGATGTCTCCCGCGAGCCCCCGAGCCCGCCGTTGCTGAAGGACCCCCGGAGCTGACCGTGGCGGAAACGCTTTGTCTGAGGGTCTGTAGCCATTTTCGACAGGATGTCGAGACTGCGCTGGCGGGCCTCGGCGCGAAAGACGTGCGCGTCCAGTCTTACCCCGCCGTCTGCACGCTGCGTCCCGGACGGTGCAACCTCGCCGAGGCCCGCGAGACCCCGCCGCCCGAAGGTTCCGACGGCGCATTGGTGTTCCTGGGGTGCGATGCCGAGACGCGTGCGGCGCCGCCGGATCCGCGCGTGCACCTGGTGAAGCTCGACCATTGCATTCACCTCTTGGCCGGGAGCGATGTCCTCGAGCCCGAGATACAGGGCGGGGCCTATCTCGTTACGGCCGGTTGGCTCAAGCAGTGGCGCGGGCACCTGCGCGAGATGGGTTTCGATCGGCAGACGGCGGTCGAGTTTTTCCGCGAATGCTCGCGCGAGCTTCTGCTGTTGGATACGGGCAACGACGCGCACGCTCTCGGGGACCTCGAGGCGATGGCTGCGTATCTGGGTCTACCGTGCCGCAGCCGCTATGTCGGATTGGATTACCTGAGACTCTTTCTCTCCGGTGCCATGGCCAAGTGGCGCCATCTCGCCGCGGAGACGAAAACCCGCGAGATCCTGGCCCAGGCCAACCGCAAGGTCGCCGATTACGCCATGGCCTTCGACCTGCTGGTTCGCTTGTCGCACATCACCGACGAGGAGGCGACGATCGCAGCGATTCAGGAGCTCTTCGCGATGCTCTTCGGATGCACCAACCTGGTCTACGCCCAGGTGGAGGAGGGACGGGTCAAGGAGATCTTCGCCGCGGAGGAGCGACCTCGGGATCGCCTGGATCTCCAGCAGGCGCTCGATGCCCTGCACGAGGGTTATCTGATCATGCCGTCCGGGAACGGTTTTTTCCTCCGGATCGACTACCGGGACACCGTCCTGGGGCTGATGCTGGTGCGCGAGATCCCGTTTCCGGCCTATCGCGATCAATATCTGAATCTCGGGCTGGCGATCTCCAACCTCTGCGGCTTGGCGATCTCCAATGCACGCACCTTCGTGAAGCTCCAGGAGGCGGAGCGAAACCTGCGCCACGAGCGCGATATCAACGCCCGCTTGTTCCAACAGGTGCGGGTCCTGGCCGATACGGATCCCCTCACCGAGCTGCTCAATCGCCGTCGTTTTTCCGAGCTTGCGGAGGTCGAGTTCGCCCGTGCCAAACGCTATTCCACTCCGATCGCGGTGATCATGCTCGACATCGATCACTTCAAGCAGGTCAACGATACCTACGGACACGCCGTCGGCGATCAGGTCCTCAAGGCGATTTCCGAGCGGCTGCGCGCGGTTCGCGTATCGGACATCCTGGCGCGTTACGGCGGCGAGGAGCTGGTGGCCCTATGCCCCGAAACCAACGCCCGAGAGGCCGAACGATTCGCCGAGCGCCTGCGCTTGGCACTTCAGCAGCACGCCGTCGAAACCACGGAGGGACCGCTCCAGATCCCGGCGAGCATCGGCGTGGCGATGCTCGAGGGCGGTGTCGAAAACCTCGACGCACTGATCGATCGTGCCGACCAGGCGCTTTATGCCGCGAAATCCGCGGGGCGTAATTGCGTGCGGGTTTACGGCCGGGATCCCGACGAATCCCCGTCCTGAATGCGTCGGTCGGCACAGCCGAGGAACTCGCGCACCACTTGGTGATACGCCTCGGGTTGCTCGATCATCGGCAGGTGGCCGCAGTTGTCGAGCCGAGCCTCCCGGACGTTGCGGATCCGTGCCGCAAGGGCGCGGGCGCCGGACGGCGGCATCACGGCATCCGCGTCGGCATTCACCATCAGGGTCGGGGTCGCCATCGTCTCCAAGGCGGCCTGGAAGGCCGGACTGCCGGCGCCGATTGCACACTCGAGCGCGCTCAGCGGATCCGTGCTCAGCAACTCCCGCACGCCGCCACGCACCATCTCGTCGTCCTCGGGGAGCCGGTGCAGGACGTGACCGGCGATGGCGCGGTACACCGGCGGTTGAGCGCCGAACCAGTCGATCGCCGGGCGCGAGAGTGCGAGCCACGGCCGGGACATGGCCAGCCAGGGCCGCCAAAGCGACATGGCGAGGTTCATCTGGTGATAGGCTTGCGTCATGGCCAGACGCTCGAGCGCGTTGCGGGCCATGCCCAAGCTCGTCAGCACGAGTCGATCCACCCGCGCGGGCCAGCGTGCCGCGACCAGGATCGCGACGGCAGCACCCCAGGAATGGCCATTCAGATCGACGCGCTCCAGGCCCAGGCGGTCGGCGAAGTCGATGACCAAGCCTGCCATGGCTTCGGGTCCGGTTGCGCCGTGTCGTACCGGGGTGTCCCCGTGACCCGGGAGATCCAAGGCATAGAGATCGCGGATGTCCGAAGGTGCTCCGGGGTGTGCTGCCAGTGTCGCGAGGATCCACCCCAGCCGTGGACCAGCAAGAGCGGCGGTTCTCCATCGGTGACCTTCCGATAGGCCACGGGGCCGTCGGCGAGCGTCAGGCGAGCGTCAGGCGATGACGGATCGAGAAGTCCATCGGCGTTGCTCCATGAAAGCGGGCTGCGAGGCGGGGTCTGCGGCTCGAGGTATGCCGGCGAGGAGCGGCGCAGCATAATGACCGTCCGGCGGGCTCGCAAGATCTATCAGGATCTCGTCAGACGTCGTCAGGATCTCTGCGACAGGCCCGGATCACTTCCGAGAAGGTACAACCATGACCAAACGCACGACAGCTTCCCCGGGAATCATCGTCGCTCTCGCGACTGCATCTGTTTTGCTCGTGAGCTGCTCGGGCTCGCGCGAGGATGTACGCGTGAGCTTCTGCAAGAGTTTGGTGACGACGCAGGTCGCTTCGCCCAGCTCGGTGCGCTGGACCGGCATGGAAACCCAAGCCCGCGGCCATTCGGGACTCACCGTCGTGCTGGGGTTCGAGTCCGACGGCGAGGGCCGGCCTCGGCAGGCGACCTGTCACTATCGTTACAACGCGGTCGAGGACACGGCATTGACGCTGAGCGACCCCTTGTCCGTCTATTCGACCTCCCCGGAGACCATGACGATCGACGGTGAGTCGCTCTCCAGACCCGCCCTCGCACGAGCGGTCAAGGAGGCGGTGATCAGCCAAGGCAAGGCGATGATCGACCGCGCACAGAAGGGGATCGAGGATGCCGCGGCCATGGCGCGCGACCGGCTAGGCTCCGGAGACGGCAACTGAAGGCCGCGCCGGCGGCCGATCGCGATCAGAGCAAGCGTTCGATGGCCTCGATCATCGTCTTGCTCTCCGGGCCGGTTCGGCTCGGGAAGACCTCGACGACCTTGCCGTCGCGGTCGATCAGGTACTTGTAGAAGTTCCAGTCGGGGTAGACGCCGGTCTCTGCGGCCAGTTGTGAGAAGAAGGGTGCCGCATCGCCTTTGCGGACCTGGACCTTCTCGAACATCGGAAACTCCACCGAATAGGTCAGGCGGCAGAAGTCCTGGATCTCCTTCTCGGTGCCGGGCTCCTGATTCGCAAAGTCGTTGGACGGGAAGCCGAGCACCACCAGCCCGCGCTCGCCGTATTCGCGGTAGAGGGCTTCGAGACCCTCGTACTGCCCGGTGTAGCCGCATTTGCTCGCGGTGTTCACCGCAAGGATCACCTTGCCTTGATAGGCGTCGCAAAGGCGCACCGTCTCGTCCCCGGCGAGACGACGCATCTCGAAGTCGAGGGCCGGGGCGCAGGCGGCGGAAGCCGCGGCGGGCAGCAGGAGTGCACCGAGCATTGGGAGCAGGACGAAAAGCCACATCGTCGATACCTCATCGGGTTGTTCATGACCTAGACGAAGTGTCAAATATGGCGGTCAATCCCTGAACGCAAGTATCCCGGCTGCGCATGCACGGTAGAACTGAAGGCTGCACGTGCGCATCAATTCACATCGACACGCCGGTCGTTCCTTCACCGGAAATCGCCTATGCACCCGCTCAGGCGGCGACGTTCGTGCCGACTAAAGTCGGCGTACCCGGCCCCGGGTGCGCCGACTTCAGTCGGCCCCCGGGGAGGCGGACTTCAGTCCGCCGTCTGCGCTCGACGTCGCCGTCTCGCCGGCCGGCTTGCACGAAGCGTAGAGGTCCCGACAGATCAACCGAAGCGACGACCCTAAAACGCGATCCCGGCCAGGCCGCGGATGGCGTCGCGGTTGTTGCGCGATGTCGCCAGGGCCAACGCCGGGTGAGCCGGCA
>NZ_DATITZ010000181.1:0-21412 GCF_035467215.1 Thiocapsa sp.
ACGCCCCGCGCGCGCCGGGCCGGCGTTGCGCCTCCTCGCCGTAGGGGCCGCTACGCCTCGGCGGCGCGCCTTGTCCCGACACGCGCAGGACGCACCCTGCTTGCCGAAAAACCCACGTGTGCTCGGTATATTCTCGCATCGACCCGTGCCGGGAGAAAAACCGACAAAAAAACTTGATAAACGATTCGGTCTTGGGCATGATGCGTTTCGTGCAGTGCTTCCTTGTATTATTTCGGTTGTTGCTCCTCTCCGCGTGACGTGGCAGATCCTTCCGTAATCTCCCGACAGTCGCCTGCATATGTACACACGTTTCGTTCAAAACAGAGAAATACCGTAAATGGCTACAGGCACAGTTAAGTGGTTCAGTGACGAGAAGGGCTTCGGCTTCATCGCTCCTTCCGACGGCTCCAAGGACGTCTTCGTCCATCACAGCGCCGTCCAAGGCAGTGGCTTCAAGTCGCTGGCCGAGGGACAAAGCGTCTCTTACGACGTCGAGCAAGGCCAGAAGGGCCCGAGCGCGACCAACGTCGTACCGAAGTAAAAACAGCCTTCAGGTGCCCGTCACCTGAGCTGAAAAAGCCCCGCCAGCTGCGGGGCTTTTTGCGTTTTCGGTCCGTCGAATGTCGCCGGCCCGCCCCTCTCTTTTTTGTCTCTTGCGGAACCCTCCTTTGATCTCCACAGCCAACATCACCATGCAGTTCGGCGGCAAGCCGTTGTTCGAAAACGTCTCCGTGAAATTCGGCGGCGGCAATCGCTACGGCCTGATCGGCGCCAACGGCTGTGGAAAATCCACCCTGATGAAGATCCTCGGCGGCGATCTTGAACCCAGCGCCGGCAACGTCTCCGTAGAGCCCGGCAAGCGGCTCGGCAAGCTGCGCCAGGACCAGTTCGCGTTCGAGAACTACGGGGTGCTCGACACCGTCATCATGGGTCACGAGGAGCTGTGGCAGATCAAGAAGGAGCGCGATCGCATCTACGCGCTGCCGGAGATGAGCGAGGAAGACGGGATGGAGGTCGCGCACCTGGAGGTGCATTTCGCCGAGCTGGACGGCTACACCGCCGAGGCGCGTGCAGGCGAGTTGCTGCTCGGCTTGGATATCCCGCTGGAGCAGCACGAAGGCCCGATGAGCGCCGTCGCGCCCGGCTGGAAGCTGCGCGTGCTGCTCGCCCAGGCGTTGTTCGCGGATCCGGACATCCTGCTGCTCGACGAGCCCACCAACAACCTGGACATCAACAGCATCCGCTGGCTCGAAGAGGTGCTGAACGCGCGCAACAGCACCATGATCATCATCTCGCACGATCGGCACTTTCTGAACAGCGTCTGCACCCACATGGCCGACTTGGACTACGGCGAGCTGCGCGTCTACCCGGGCAACTACGACGAGTACATGACCGCCGCCAGCCAGGCGCGCACGCGTCTCTATTCGGACAACGCCAAGAAGAAGGCCCAGATCGCCGAGCTGCAGACCTTCGTCAGCCGCTTCTCGGCCAACGCCTCCAAGGCGAAGCAGGCGACCTCGCGCCAGCGCCAGCTCGAGAAGATCAAGCTCGAGGACATCAAGCCCTCGAGCCGGGTCAACCCCTTCATTCGTTTCAGTCAAGACAAGAAGCTTTATCGTCTGGCGCTGGAAGTCGAGGGCCTCGCCACGGGCTACGACGGCACGCCGCTTTTCAGCGGTCTGGACCTGACGGTGGAGGTCGGCGAGCGGGTGGCCATCATCGGCCCCAACGGCATCGGCAAGACCACACTGCTGCGCAGCCTCGCCGGCGACATGACGCCCGACGGCGGCGAGATCAAATGGTCCGAGAACAGCACCCTGGGGTATTTCGCCCAGGACCACGCGGCCGATTTCGCCGACACCACCACCCTGTACGACTGGATGGACCAGTGGAAACAGCCCGGCGACGACGAGCAGGTCATCCGCGGCACCCTGGGCCGGCTGCTGTTTTCCCAGGACGAGATCAAGAAGCCCGTCAACGTGATCTCGGGCGGCGAGCAAGGCCGCATGCTCTTCGGCAAGCTGATGCTGCAGAAGCCCAACATCCTGCTGATGGACGAGCCGACCAACCATCTCGACATGGAATCCATTGAGTCGCTCAACACCGCGCTGGAAGACTACCCGGGCACCCTGATCTTCGTCAGTCACGACCGCGAGCTGATCTCGTCTCTCGCGACCCGGATCATCGAGCTGACACCCCGAGGCGTGGTCGACTTCCGCGGGAACTACGAAGACTATGTCGAGCGCGAGGGCGCAGCGGCGTAGGGCGATCTGCGGGAACAAGACTCACAGCCGACTGAGACTCACCGTCTGCCGAAAACGGGCCAAGGCGACGGCAAAGGCGATGGCCCCGAGCCCCAGGGTCGCGGCCAGATGCGGCCAGACCAGATCGAGCCCGGCGCCCCGAAAGACCACCGACTGGATGAAGGCGACGAAGTGGGTCGTCGGCGAGACGAGCATCACCCGTTGCAGCAGCTCGGGCATGGCATCGAGCGGGGTGTTGGCGCCCGAGAGCATGTACATCACCAGGAACACCGGGATGGAGAGCAGCCCGAACTGAGGCATGGTCCGGGCGAGGGTGGCGAGCAGGATGCCGAGCGCGGTGATCGAGAAGAGGTAGACCCCGAGACCGAGCACGAAGAGTCCGAGCGAGCCCGCATCGGGCACCCCGAGCAGACCTTGGACGACCACGACCATCGCGAAGGTCGCGGCGATGAGAATGACCAGACCGTTGGCCCAGACCTTGGCGAGCATGATCTCGACCGCGGTGAGCGGCATCACCAGCAGATGCCCGATGGTGCCGTGCTCGCGCTCGCGGATCAGCGCCGCCCCGGTCAGCACGATGCCGAGCAGGGTGACCATGTTGACGATCTGCATCACGGACATAAACCAGGCCGACTCGCCGTTGGGATTGAAGGCGAGCCGGATGACCGAAGCCACGGCCGGCGCTTCGACCAACGAGGATTCCGCACGATCGCCTTTGAAATAGAGCAGCGGCTCCTCGGCCAGCACCCGCTCCAGATAGCGCGCCCCCGCACCGGCCATCGCCATGGCCGTCGCATCCACGATGACCTGCACGGTCGGACGATGCCCCTCCGAGGCATCGGCCTGAAGACGCGGCGGGATGTCGATCACAAAGGTGTAGCGGCCCGCATCCATGGCTGCGTCGATCTCGCCGACCCCGATCTGCTCGGGTGCCTGGAAATAGGGCGGGAGCAGGGTCTCCGTCAGACGCATCGAGAGCTGCGAACGGTCCTCGTCGACCACCGCCACCGAGGCATTCTCGAGCTGGAGCTTCACCCCGCGCGACGGGGCGATGATGGCGAAGGTGAAGGCATAGATGATCAGGAAGACCAACACCGGGTCGTAGCGCAGGCTGAACAGCTCCTTGAGCCCCAGACGGTAGACGTTCGCGAGCCGCATCTCAGCGCTCCCGGGTGCGCAGCAAGGCGAGCCCGAGCAGGAAAAATGCGAGCCCGAAGCCCGCAAGCACCAGATAGTCCAACCAGAGATCGCCGACGGTCAGCCCCTTGGTGAAGCTCCCCACGCTCACGTGATTGAACCAGGCGCTCGGGAAGCCGTAGCCCATGATGCGCGCAGGTCCGGTCAGCGCGGAGACCGGCACCAGCATGCCCGAGAAGAGGATGGTCGGCATGGAGCTGACGATGGCTGTTCCGAATACGGCCGCGATCTGGGTGCGCATGAAGGTGGACATGAGCAGCCCGAGCCCGGTGCTCGCGAAGACGAACAGCACCGCCCCGAGCGTGAGGCCGAGGAGACTCCCGGCAAGCGGCACCCGAAACAGGAAGAGCGCCATCAGCAGCAGCATCAGATAGCTCAGGAGCGCCAGACCCACGTAGGGCAGCTGCTTGCCGAGCAGGAACTCCCCGCCCTTGATCGGGGTGGCGTAGAGGTTGGTGATGGAGCCCAGCTCCTTCTCCCGCACCACCCCCACCGCGGTCATGGTGGCCGGGATCATGATGAGCAGCAGCATCAGGATCCCCGGCACCATGGCGTAGACGCTCTTGAAATCCTGGTTGTAGCGAAAGCGCGTCTCGACCCTGACCGGAGAGACGGACAGGCCGGCGGACGGATCGGCCCCGCGAGCCTCCAGATACCCGCGATGCACGCCCTCGACATAGCCGCCGATCGAATCGCTGCGAAAGGGGACGGCCCCGTCGATCATGAAGCCGACCTCGGGGCCGGAGTCACGCGTCAAGTCGCGGCCGAATCCCGCGGGGATCTCGATCGCCACGGCCAACCGACCGCTTGCGAGCCGCCGCCACATCTGCTCTGCGTCGGCCAGCGGCGCCTGCTCGGAGAACCAGGTCGAGCCGGCGAAGTACTCCAGGTAGTCGCGGCTTGCCGGGGTGCGGTCGTGATCGAGCACGGCGTAGGCGATCTCGTCGACATCGAATGAGATCCCGAAACCCATGGCGATCATCATGATCACCGGCCCGAGCAGGGCGAAGGCGAGACGGATCGGGTCGCGCCGAATCTCCGCGCCCTCGCGCCGGGCATAGGCCCAGAGCCGGCGCAGTGAAAAGCCCGTGGATCGGGACCGCTTGTGCAGCAGCGGGGGAAGCTCGGGTTCCTGCGCAGTCTCCCGATCGGGGACGGTCTCCTCGCCCGCATCCGCCGCACCCTGCTCCATGTAGGCGATGAAGGCGTCCTCCAGCGTCGCCGCGCCCTGCCGCGCCTTGATGTCCGCCGGCGTACCCTCGGCGAGCACCCGACCGCCGTGCATCAGCGAGATGCGGTCGCAACGTTCGGCCTCGTTCATGAAGTGGGTGGAGATGAAGATGGTGACCCCTTGCTCGCGCGAGAGCAGCAGGAGCTGCTCCCAAAAACGATCTCGGGCGATCGGATCGACCCCTGAGGTCGGCTCGTCGAGGATCAGGAGCTCGGGCGCATGGATCACCGCCACGGCGAGCGACAGACGCTGGCGCACGCCGAGCGGCAGCGACTCGGCGCGGGCGTCGATCACGCGTGCGAGGTCGAAGCGCTCGACGAGCTCCGCGATGCGCGCGGGGATGTCCTTCGCGGGCAATCGATAGAGCCGCGCGTGCAGATCCAGGTTCTGCCGCACGCTGAGCTCGCCGTAGAGCGAGAAGGACTGGGACATGAAGCCCAGCCGCCGGCGCAACGCCGTGTCCTCCGCATCCACCGGCCGGTCGAAGACCCACGCCTCGCCTTCGGTGACCGGCAGGAGACCGGTCAACATCCGCATGGTCGTGGTCTTGCCGCTGCCGTTGGAGCCGAGGAAGCCGAAGATCTCGCCCTTGTGGATCGAGAGACTGACCCGTTCGACCGCGGTGAAGTCGCCGAAGCGCCGGGTCAGGCACTCGGCCCGGATGGCGGGCGGCCCGTCACCGTCCGGGGTTCGAGGCGGCACCACAAGGCGCCGATGCCCGCCGCGACGCTGCTCGGGAAGCAGGGCAACGAAGACCGACTCCATGTCGTGCTCGCCGGTGCGTGCACACAGCTGACTCACGGTGCCGGCGGCGAGCACCCGGCCGGCGTCCATCGCCACCAAGGTATCGAAGCGCTCGGCCTCCTCCATGTAGGCCGTGGAAACCAGGATGCTCAGATCCGGGCGACGCCGCCGCAACCGCTCCATCAGCTCCCAGAAGCGGCGGCGGGAGAGCGGGTCCACGCCGGTGGTCGGCTCGTCGAGGATCAACAGCTCGGGGTCGTGGATGAGCGCACAGCAGAGCCCGAGCTTCTGCTTCATCCCGCCGGAGAGGTGCATCGCGGGACGCTCGGTGAAGGGTGCAAGACCGGTGGCCGCCGTCAGCTCGGCGATGCGCTCCGCCCGGGTCGCTCTGTCCTGCCCGAAGAGGCGGCCGAAGAAATCCAGGTTCTCCCGGACCGAGAGGCTGGGGTAGAGATTGCGACCGAGGCCCTGGGGCATGTAGGCAATGCGCTCGATCACGGCGTCGCGCGCAAGGCGCTGCCGCAGGTCATGCCCGAGCACCTCGACCCGACCGGACTGGATCTGCCGCACCCCGGCGATGATCCCGAGCAGGCTCGACTTGCCCACCCCGTCGGGCCCGATCAAGCCGGCCAGACGTCCGGCGGGGAGCTCGAGCGCCACACCGTCGAGGGCATTCACGCCACCGTAGACGTGGCTCAGCCCGCTCAGTCGGACAACGGGGCAGGCAGGGTGCTCGGCCATAGCGATGACCTCGGGGGCGGTAGTCTCGGTTCCAGATGATCGGGCCAGGGCAGATCGGGCCGCAGCTGCACATAGGCGACGCCGGGGAGCCCGGTCTTCACCAACGTCTCGTAGCGTGCGAGCAGCTCGGGGGCGATCCGCACCTTGACGCGGAAGGCGAGCGATTCGCGAACGCTCTGCGTCTCGACCTGCTTGGGCGTGAACTGGGCGCGCGGGGCGACGAAGGAGACCTCCGCGGGGACCACATACTCGGGCGCGGCGTCCAGGACGATTCGCGCCGGCGCACCCAAGGGCACGCGTCCGGCCGCCGGTGTCGGCAGAAAGATGACCATATAGACGTCCGCGAGGTCGAGCAGTGTCAAGACCTTGCCGCCGACGCCAAGCACCTCGCCCGGCTCAGCCAGGCGGTAAAGCACACGTCCGCCGCGCGGGGCCGCGAGGGTGCTGTCGGCGATGTCGACCTCGACGCGCTCGATACTCGCCTGTGACGCCTCGATCGCCGCCTCGGCCGCGACCACCTGCACGCGGGACGCCCGCAGGGCCGCCTCGGCGCTGCGCACGCCGGTGCGTGCCTGATCGACCTGCTCCTCGGAAACGAATTGATCGGTGCGCGAGAGCCGCTGCAGCCGGTCGAGATCACGGCGGGCGAAGTCCAGCTCGCTCTCGCGCTGATCCACCACCGCAAGTGCATGCTGACGCTCCTGCTCGGCGTGCCGCAGCTCAGCCCGACCCTGCCGCCGTTGGGCCTCCAAAGCGTCGGTGTCGAGCACCGCGACGACCTGCCCCTTCTCGACCCGATCGCCCTCCTGTACCCGCACCTCCGTCAGCCGTCCGGCCAGCTTGGTCGCCACATCCACCTCGGTCGCCTCGATCCGACCGTTGCCGACAGCAAAGCCCTCGGGGAGTGCCACATCGCCCAGTAGACGTTGAACCGCGCCGGCCAGCGTCTGGAGGTTCCCGCCGCCGACGAACATCCACCCCGCCGTAGCGACAATGAGGACAGCGACGAGGATCGCCGCGGCAAGAAGCCAGCGACGGCGTCTGATCATGAGAGGGGCCTGCGTGATCCGGCCCATAAGACGAACGTTCGTACCGATGTACCTTTCATGGGAGATCCTTTCGGTGACTCCGGGCGACATGGCTCCGCAGTCTGATCAGATCATGTAGGTCGCAGAGCATGAAATGGCGGTTGGCGGGATGGCCGAGATGCTTCACCCTGGCCGGGTCGCCCTCGTGATAGCGCCGCGCGGAGACACGGAAGGGTTCGGGCAGCGACCGATTGAACGGCGAAGGCTTGATCAACAGCCGAACGATCTGCTCGAACAGGAGCGCATAGCGGTCGTCGTCGGGCTCGCGGTAGAGCGAGCCGAGATCGTCGCCGTAGATCCGGAAGAGGTTCAGATAGTCCTGCGCGTCGGGCTGAGAGCGGCTCATCGGCGACCTCCGTCGGAGCTTGCCGCAATTGTCGGGGTGTCGCGTGGTTTGGATGTCAATCGCATCGGGTGGGGTTGAAGTCTCGGCTGCCGGCATCTAGCCTGCCTCTGAGTTTAGACCTGTTCTCCACAGCTCACGGGGGCGATCGTATGAGCATGTATGCGTCTTTGACATCCGTTCTGGATCGCGCCCTCGTCCGGACCCCGCCCGATGCAGGCGACCGCCCTCTTGCTCGGAGGGTTGCGCTCGTCTTCGCGATCGCCGTCACCGCCGCGGCGACGGCCGTCGTGACCGCGCCCTTCTCGGCCGCGGGCGCGATGGATCCGGATCTGGTGCGGCTCCTACACGCGATGGTCGGGATCAAAGGGATCATCGCATTGGCCGCCGCGGCACTTGTGTCTTGGCGGCTCGGCCACCCGATCGCGCGTCCGGTCGCACTCGGGTATGGCGCCATGATCTGTGTTTCGGTGGCGGCGCTCGCCTGGCTTTGGACGCTAGCAAGTATCCCGCTCGGCTCGCTTTGCTTCTACGGTGGCTTGGCGGGTCTGATCTTCGTCGGGCGTTTCGATTCGGGTCTTTCGACTGGGCTTGGACGCTGAGAAACGACCAGGACGTTATCCCCCGGCCCATTGACCCGCCTGCTTCTCCTTCGGCGGAGGCTCGAACAAGGAAACAACCGCGTCGGTGGCTGCCGCGATGATGTCGCGACGTGGCGCTGCCGCGTTTGACGCGTCGCGTTTGCAGACCAGCCGGCAGAGCCAGTCGGTGGGGGACTCGAAATCGCAGTGCTCGGCGCCCGTCACCCGCTCCACGGCCGCCCGATCGGTCGCGGAGAAGACGGCGAGACCGTTGTTCTCGGCGTTGCAGGGCGAGGGATCACCGACCAGACCGATCAGCGGGCGATCGAGACCGGCGGCCATCCCCTCACCGAGCCGACCGGCGTCCACCAGATCGAGCGCGACCACGCCGAGTGTCCGTGGGTCGTTGCGGCCCGCGACCAGTGCCGCCAGCCCGCCTGCCGAGAATCCGGCATAGACGATCCGTTTTGCATCCAGCGCATCCGCCACGCGGATCATATCCAGTCCATTGCGGACATGCCGTCCGTCCCAGAACCGTGAATTGCAGAAGTCCAGGGTCACGGTCGGGATCCCCTCCTCGGCGAGGGCTCGGGCAAGATCGACCATGCGCTCCTGGCTGCGGAGGAAACCATGCCCGAGGACGACCAGATCCTTGGTCCGCGCTGTTGTCGGTCGATACAGGCGATAATGCAGTGCGCAACCGGTCGCCGAGTCAACCGCACCGGTCTCGACGTGCGTGTCGGAACGATCCCCTCCCGGCGAAAAAGACGCGCCGGGCAACGCCTCGGCGACTTCCTTGTCGAATGACGTCGTGGGCTCGTCCTCCCGCGCGACCAGCCCGAAACAGCCCGCCAGGACCAGACAAACACACAAAATAGCTGTAAACTTCACTTGACACCTGGCCCGTCATGATGAATTGACATTTGTTGCGCCGCATCAACGCGGGGCCGCCCGGACTGGCGGAGGATAGGTACCGAAACGAAGGTTCGGTTCCGCCTTTCTTGATCAAGAAGGGCAGGTTGGGTGGAAGGTCAGGTAGCGGGACACGCGCAGCGCAGCCCGCCCGCGCCGGCGGAGGCATCGGTCCAATGCCGGGCGGCGATTTCGCCCCAGTTCGATAAGTGCGGCTGACCAACGACGAAAAAACCTCCGATGCCGGCGACAACCGCCGCAGCAGGATCCCGATGGCAGAAGCGACGGCCGTAAGCGCGCGCGAGATCCAGATTCCCGCGCAGGAGCAAGAGATGCCCGCACCCGAGGGCGCGGGAGGGCTGTGTCTGGTCTTCGGCGCCAGCGGCTACATCGGCGGTCATTTGGTGCCTCGCCTGTTGGCCGAAGGGCGACGGGTGCGGGCGAGCTCGCGCAGCCGAGAGACGCTCGAAGCGCGCGGCTGGCCCGGCGTGGAGATCGTCCCGGCGGACGCACTGGCGCCGGAGACCCTGCCCGCCGCGCTGCAGGACGTCGATGTCGCCTATTACCTGGTGCATTCCATGGCGGCGGGGCGCGATTTCGGGCGCTTGGACCTTGAAGCGGCCGGCAACTTTGCCGATGCCGCTGCACAGGCCGGCGTGCGACGCATCGTCTACCTCGGCGGACTCGTCCCCGAGGATGCCGTGAGCGAGCACATCGTCTCGCGACGCGACACGGGAGAGGTGCTGCGCCGCGGTTCGGTCCCGGTAACCGAGATCCGCGCCGGGATCATCGTGGGTCCGGGCTCGGCGGCGTTCGAGGTGATGCGCGACCTGGTTTATCATCTCCCGGTCATGGTCACACCGCGCTGGGTGCGCGCCAAATCGCCGCCCATCGCGCTGGAGAATCTGCTGGTCTATCTTGTTCGGCTGCCCTGGGTGGAGGAGGCCGCGTCGCTGAGCCTGGATACCGCCGGCCCCGAGACCCTGACCTACACGCAGATGATGTACATCCTGGCCGACGCAGCGTGCAAACGCCGCCCTTGGATCATCCCGGTACCCGTACTGTCACCGGGGCTCTCGGCGCACTGGCTGCGCTTCATCACATCGGTGCCGACCAACGTGGCGCGTGCCCTGATCGAGGGCCTGCGCCATGACTTCTATGCCGACGATGCCGAGGCACGCCGGCTGGCCCCTCAACGCCTACTGGGGTTTCGCGAGGCCGTGGATGCCGCATTTGCGCTCGAGCGCAGCGGCGAGCCCATTACACGCTGGACCGAGGGGGCCTTCGCCGTGCGCAATCAACGTATCGATTACGCCTACTATGCCAAACGCGCCTCGGGCACGTCCGAGACCCGCGCGGATCCGGCGGCGGTGTGGCGATTGGTGTCCGCAATCGGCGGAGACAACCGCTATTACTATCTGGATACGCTCTGGTCCATCCGCGAGTGGATGGACTGGGCCATCGGCGGCCCCGGACGCATGCGCGGCCGGCGCCATGCGCAAGAGGTGCGTACGGGCGACCGCATCGACCACTGGAAGGTGCTCGGCGCCGAGCCCGAGAAACGTCTCAGCCTGGCCTTCGGCATGCGCGCGCCCGGGGCCGGCGTGATGGAATTCGACCTGACCCCGCTGCCCGACGGGGGCACACGCCTCACGGCGACGGCCTACTGGCACCCGGCCGGGGTGTGGGGACTCCTGTACTGGTATTCACTGGAACCCATTCACCGCTTCGTCTTCAAAGGACTCACGCGTGAGATCTGTCGCCGCGCCGAGCGGGATCAACGCAGACCACGCCCGATCGAAAGCAGTACATAACGAGGTTTTATCGACATGGATACAGGTAAGGATTCGGCACTTCCGCAACCGCACGGCGCGGCTAAGACCGGCAAGGTCGCGCTTCCGGCCGCACTCGACGCACCGCGGCACGATCTCGCGACCGAGCACGGCGGACGCATTCATTACTATGCGGACACCTCGGCCACCGGCCGGCCGCTGGTCCTGGTGCACAGCATCAATGCCGCGCCCAGCGCCTTCGAGATGAAGCCGCTGTTCCAACAGTATCGCTCGCAGCGGCCCGTCTATGCGCTCGATCTGCCGGGGTTCGGCCATTCCGATCGCAGCAACCGGCGGTACTCGCCGAGCCTCTTCGCCAATGCCATCGTCGACTTTCTGGAGAAGGTGGTCGGCAAGCCCTGCGATCTGGTCGCCTTCTCGCTCGGCTGCGAGTTTGCCGCGCAGGCAGCGCTGATCAAGCCGGAGTTGGTCGAGTCCTTGGTGCTGATCTCTCCGACCGGTTTCAGCGCGCGCCGACTGCCGACCGGTCAGGCCGCCGAACGCGCCCACAAGGTGCTGAGCGTGCCTGTGGTCAACGACGGACTCTTTGCCCTGCTGACCTCGCGGCCGAGCATTCGGTTTTTCTACAATCAGGCGTTCCATGGCACCATCCCGCCCGAGATGATCGACTACGCCTACGCGACCTCGCATCAGCCGGGCGCCAAGTACGCGCCGCTCTACTTCCTGTCCGGTCAGTTGTTTACCCCGAACGCACGCGAAGGCGTCTACGCGAACGTGGCGCAACCGGTGCTTGTGCTCTACGATCGCGATCCGAACATCGACTTTCATGAGCTTCCGGACTTCCTGAGCCACCATTCGAACTGGCGGGCCGAACGAATCGCGCCGACACGCGGACTGCTCCAGTGGGAGCAGCCGGCGCAGACGGCGGCGGCGATCGATCGCTTCTGGTCGATCCCTCAGGCCGCCTGAGCTTTTCGAGGATGCCTTGTCCCGGTGCGGCCTTTGTCGCCGCGCCGGGGCCGAGACACCAGACCGCCGGCGCTTCAGACTCACCCATGCTTGCACCGCTCAAGACCCTCGAGCAGATCCTCGCGCGCCTTGCCGAGACGATCGACAGCCTCCCGCTCACGCGCTCGGAGGGATTCGTCTCTCTCGTCCTGGAGCTGCCTCAGGCCCTGGCGATCGCGCCCGAGATCCCCGGCCCTCAGTTTCAGTTCGCGCACAATCATCGCGGCGAGGTGCGCGCCGGCTACGGCATCGCCGGGGAATGGACCGCGCTGGGAGAGGCGCGTCTCCAAACCTTACGCACGCACGCCAAGCGGATGTCGGCGCACTGGGAGCATCTCGACCCGGACGAGACCGGCTTCTCGGGGTTTGCGATGCTCGGGTTCGCCTCCTCGCCCGTGCCGGACGCACCGGTCGAACCTGACAGCCTGCCCAACGCTCTGCTCTGGCTTCCGGAGCTTGCGCTGTCCTCGTGCGCCGGTCAGGCGGCAGTCATCCTCTCGACTGCGCTGCCGGTCACACGCGAGGAGGTCTTCGCGCGCTGGAAGGCGCGCCTGGAGCAGGTTATCCCGCGATTGAATCAGCCGGCGCTCGATCCGCTGACACCGGCGCGCCTCGATCAGGGACCGACCGAGCCGGATGCGGCAAGCTGGCAGGAACTCGTCTTGTCCGCCCTCGAGCAGATCGAGCAGGCGCATCTGGAGAAGGTCGTCGTCTGTCGGCGACTCAGACTCAAGGGTCACCGGCGCTTCGATCTGACCCGGTTGAACGCCGCGCTGGCCTATCTCTTTCCGTCCTGTCAGGTGGTGACGATCCGCCGCCACGCGACCAGCTTCGTCGCGGCCACTCCCGAGCGCCTCTTCACCCAGCAGCGCGACCGCATCGAGGTGGACGCGATCGCCGGGACGGTCTGCCGCGCGGCGAGTGCCGATCGCGATGCCGAGCTCACCAGCACATTGCGGACCTGTCACAAGAACCTGCATGAGCACATGGTCGTCGTCGATGCCGTAACCGATGCGCTCGGCCATTGCAGCCGTCGCATCGAGCCTCCGGACGGACCCCGGGTGATGCAGCTCAACAACGCGCAACATCTCTGGAGCCTGGTCCGCGCCGAGTTGGATCCGGGCATGGATGTCTTCCAACTCGCCGAGCTGCTGCATCCCACACCGGCGACCAACGGTCATCCCTGCGAGCTGGCGCGGGCCTGGCTACGGCGCTCCGAGCCGATCCGACGCGGTTGGTATACGGGTGCGGCCGGGATCATCGAGCCGGATCTCACCGGCGAGCTTTGGGTCCTGCTGCGCTGCGCAGAGATCCACGAGAGCACGGCGGACCTCTACGCCGGGGCGGGGATCGTCGCGGGCTCGGATCCGGACTCCGAGTGGCAGGAGACCGAGCACAAGCTTGCTGCCATGTCGACGGCGCTCCAGTTCGCATGAGCGACACCGAGACGCCCGACCAGGGCTGTCGGAATCTACGTTGGGCGCTGGCGCTCTTCGATGGCCTGGTTCGCGGCGGTGTGCGTCGTGTCGTGCTCTCGCCCGGCTCGCGCTCCACGCCTCTCGTTCTGGCCGCACAGCGACAACCACTGATCGAGCTGACGCCCATCCTCGACGAGCGCAGCGCTGCCTTCTTCGCATTGGGACTGGCACAGGCATCGGCTCGGCCGGTTGCGCTCCTGTGCACCTCGGGCAGCGCACTCGCCCATTGGTTTCCGGCTGTCATCGAGGCATCCGAGTCCGGCGTCCCGCTGATCCTGCTCTCGGCGGATCGCCCGCCCGAGCTGCGCGGCTGGGGTGCGAATCAGACGATCGATCAGACACGTCTCTTTGGCGGCTTTACACGCGAATGTCATGATCCGGGCCCCGCCGAAGAAGGCCCGGCCGCGCTCAAGGCGATACGGGCGCTCGGGCTGCGCGCCGCGCTGGTAAGTCGGGGTCCGCAGCCCGGCCCGGTGCACCTGAATCTGCCGTTTCGCGAGCCGCTCGTGCCTGGGCCATCCTGCACGGCCGATCCGCTCGGACCGCTCGGCGAGCCTGAGAGCGCCCCGGTCGATGGACATGGAACTCTTGCCTCGGCGACGGATCACGTGCGTTCCTTCGGCACGCAGCAGTGGCCGCAGGAACTCACAATCCTCGGCGGCGGGCGCGGGGTCATCTGCTGCGGTCCGATAACGCCCTCGGATGCGTCGGCCGAGGCCATCTTCGCGTGCGCCGAGCGGCTCGACGCCCCGGTCTTGGCGGACCCGCTGTCCGGCCTTCGCTTCCGCCCGGCTCCGACGGCTCGGATCACGCGCTACGACAGCCTCCTGCGCAACCCCCAGACCGCGGCGGCACTGCGACCGGACTGGGTCATCCGGTTCGGCGGGAAACCTGTCTCCAAGACGCTGTCAGGTTGGCTCGAGGGCGTCCCGTCCATCCTGGTCGATCCCGGCGAGCGCTGGACGGATCCGACCCATGACGTGATTGCCCGGATCACCGCCGATCCGACCGGGTTTTGCCGGCTGTTGCAGACACGCATCGATCGCGACGCGCACGGGCCTTGGATCGAGCGCTGGGCCGCGGCGGAGCAGGCGCTCGACCGGTTTGCCCGCGCCTTCCTGGAGCAGTCGCCCTGGTGCGAGGGTCACCTGATCGCCGATCTGCTGGAGCACCTCCCCGCGGGGGACGCTCTCTTCTGCGCCAACTCGCTGCCGATCCGTCAGCTCGACACCTGGTCGGGACAATCGGACAAACCGCTGCTGGTCTTCGGCCATCGCGGTGCGAGCGGGATCGACGGACAAAGCTCGACGCTCGCCGGCCTGAACGCCGGACGGATCGAGCCGCCACGCCGCGTCACCGGACTCTTGGGCGATCTGTCCTTCATCCATGACCTCAGCGGCCTGATGCTGATGGAGAGGCTCGACCGGCCGTGCATTGTCTTGAATAATGGCGGGGGTCGTATCTTCGACGACTTGCCGCAGCACGGACTGGCGGGATTCGAGGCACTGTGGCGAACGCCGCCGCGCGTGCAGCCGGATGCCTTGGCACGCGCCTTCGGGCTCGCGCATCGGTCGGTCGAGGACGCCTCGGGTTTCGCGCAGGCCCTGGCCGAGGCGATGGACGCCGGAACGCGCGGAGAGCCAGCCGGACTCATCGAGGTCCGCCTGGATGCGGAGTTGAGCCTGCGCACGCACCGCATGTTCTGGAACGGCGTTCGCGAGCAATCCATCATCGAGAGTGAATGAGGTTCCAAGGTGTCGTCAGCGTCTAGTCAGCAGGCCGGTCAATCCGAAAACACGGGACCGAGCCCCGTCGTGTGGGAGACGCCCCCCGGCGACCTCTACCAAGACATCCTCTACCAACAGGCGGAGCAGATCGCCAAGATCACCATCAATCGGCCAGAGGTGCGCAACGCCTTTCGGCCGCAGACGGTGCGCGAGCTGATCGACGCCTTTCGTCGCGCGCATCTGGACCCGCGAGTCGGCGTCATCATCCTCACCGGCGCGGGCGATCTCGCCTTCTGCTCGGGCGGCGATCAGCGGATCCGCGGCGACGAGGGCTACCGGGACGAGGCCGGGGTCGAGCACCTGAACGTGCTCGAGCTGCAGCGCCAGATCCGCACCCTCCCCAAACCGGTCGTGGCCATGGTCGCGGGCTATGCGATCGGCGGCGGGCATGTGCTGCACCTAATCTGCGACCTGACGATCGCGGCTGAGAATGCCCGCTTCGGCCAGACCGGGCCGCGGGTGGGCAGCTTCGACGGCGGTTTCGGGGCCGGTCTCATGGCAAGGACCGTGGGTCTCAAAAAGGCCAAAGAGATCTGGTTTCTGTGCCGTCAGTACGACGCGCAGGAGGCGCTCGCGATGGGGCTCGTCAACACCGTGGTGCCGCTTCGGGAGCTGGAGTCCGTCACGCTCGATTGGTGCCGACAGATGAACCGGCTGTCCCCGACCGCGCTGCGTGTGCTGAAGGCGTCCTTCAATGCCGAGACGGACGGACTGGCCGGCATCCAGGAGCTGGCGGGGAATGCGACCGCGCTCTTCTATACGACCGCCGAGGGACAGGAAGGACGGGATGCTTTCCTCGAAAAACGCGAACCCGATTTCGGCAAGTTCCCGCGGCGCCCTTGACGTGCCGGGCTCCGGGTCGAATCTTGCGCTCTGGATCGCGGCTGCGCGTCCGAAGACCTTGATCCTCGCCGTGGCCCCGGTCGTGGCCGGGATCGGGCTGGCCGTCTTTCAGACCGGAGAGATTGCCGCCGTCACGGCCGTGCTCACCCTGATCGCGGCGGTCGTAATCCAGATCGGCACCAATCTCCACAACGATGCCTCCGACTACGAGCGCGGGACGGATACCGCCGATCGTCTCGGCCCGCCGCGAGCCACGGCCGAGGGCTGGTTCAGCCTCGAGCAGGTCAAGCGGGCGGCCCACCTGGCGTTCGGGCTCGCATTCGTCATCGGGCTGGTCCTGGTGGTGCGCGGCGGCTGGCCGATCCTCGCCATCGGGATCGCGTCGCTGGTCGCGGGCTACGCCTATACCGGCGGCCCGCGTCCAATCGCCTACGGCCCGTTCGGGGAGATCTATGTGCTGCTGTTCTTCGGGATCGCCGCCGTGGGCGGGACCTATTACCTGCAGACATTGCGCTTCGAGTGGTCGGCATTCATGGTCGGCATCGCCTTGGGTCTGCCGGCCGCCGCTGTATTGCTGCTGAACAATTACCGGGATCTGGAGACCGATCGCATCGCCGGACGGCGCACACTGTGCCACCATCTGGGCCGACCGAGGGCGCGACTCCTTTACGGTCTGTTGCTGCTGACATCGATCGCGATCCTGCTCTTCACCTTCGGCCCAACCATCGGATGGCCTCTCCTGGCCGCCATTCCGCTCGGCGCCCTTCTCACCCTCAAGCTCGTTCGCGGCGCAACCGGCAAACAGATCAATCCACTCCTGGGACAAACCGGGCTTTTCCAGGCGGCCCTGACGGTGTTGCTCCTCGTCGGATTCGGTCTGAGCCGCATCCTATGATGGATTCCATCCGGATCGATCGATTCCGGATACGCCCGTACGACCTACCCTTGCGTCGCGACTGGCGCAGTGCACGGGGCGGATTTCAACGACGACGCGGCTGGCTGGTCTGCGCCGAGACGGATGGCGAGATCGGTTTCGGCGATTGTGCTCCGATTCCGGCCGCGGGAACGGAGGATCACGAATCGGCCGAGTCCGCATTGTTGAATGCTTGTGCCTGTGCGCCCGGCAGATCGGCTGTTGAGATCCTGGAGATGCTGGACAAGGAATTCGTCGCAACGCCGGCCGCGTGCTTCGCGCTCGAGTGCGCCCTGCTCGACCTCCTGAGCCAAGCGGAAGGCGTTCCCTTGCGAAGGCTGTTGGCACCCGATGCATCGGACGTTGTTCCGGTCAACGGGATCCTCGGCGCACTCGCGACCCTGACGACGGATGATCTTCAACAGGCCGCGGAGGCGGGCTTCAGGGTGGTGAAGCTCAAAGTAGGCGTCGAGGAGCCTACCGCGGAGATTGCTCGCCTGAAGGCGCTCGCGCCGCTCGTGCCGACCGACATGCGACTTCGGCTCGACGCCAACGGGGCTTGGGGCTTTGACGAGGCATGCCGCATTCTCGATCATCTGGCGGGTCTGCCGATCGAATCGTTGGAGGAGCCGCTGCGGATCCCGGACTCTAGCCGGCTGGAGGCGCTTCAGGAGCGATCAACCTTCCCGCTCGCACGCGACGAAAGCCTGGCGGGTCTGTCGGCCGATGTGGACCTCCGCGGGCTGGGCGTGAGACGTATCGTCATCAAGCCTGCCGTCGTCGGCGGGCTTCGATCCGCGCTCGACCTGTCGCGACGTGCCGCCGCGGCCGGCATCGCGGTGGTGGTGACCGGTGTCGTCGAGAGCGCCGCCGGGCTCTGGCCGACCGCTGCGCTAGCCGCAGCCACGGGCAGCAGGCTTCCGCATGGACTCGCCACGGCGGATTGGCTGGCCGAGGATCTCGGCGTCCCGCCGCGCTTGAACGGCGGACACCTGTCGCTCTCCGACCGACCGGGCTCCGGATTCAGTCCGCACCCGAACCCAGGGTAAGACCAAGACCGAGACGATTGCGATCGACGTACCCGCATGACGACACACCTGGATCCGGAACTCTGGTCGCTGATTCGCTTAGCGCTGCATGTCGGCTTCTTCTTCGCTGCCGCCTATCTGCTCCGCTCGATGTTCGACGCCCGGTGGGCCACCGAGCTACGCCATCTGCCGCGCCCCAAATGGTCCGCGCGAGTTCCGATCGTCCTCTTGATCCTCTTGTTCATCGGGATCCTGGTCTATCAAGCGACATGGCAGTTGATCGGGACCTCTCGCCCGGAGTTCATCGCCTTCATGCAGCTGCACGATAGGCGCGAGCTGAACCCGGCCCACCGGATCCAGCGCGGGCGGATCCTGGATCATCGCGGCGAGGTGCTTGCCTACAGCGAGGAGATCCTCGGGCAGGTCTATCGGCTCTATCCCGACGGGCCTGCCTTCGCGCACGTCGTCGGGTACAGCCATCCCTGGTTCGGGGCTTCGGGGATGGAATCGGTAGCGAACGTACGACTCAACGGCGGCGCGCCCGACGGACTCGGCGACTGGGGGAAGCTCGGTCGCCAGCTCGTCACTCAAGATAAGCGCCCGCGCGGCCAAGACCTGACGCTCACGCTCGATGCCGAACTCCAGCGGATGGCCTTCGGTCTCCTCGAAGGAAAACAGGGGGCAATCGTCGCCATGCGGCCCGAGGACGGGGCAATCCGCACGCTCGTGAGTGCACCCTCCTACGATCCGAACCGGATCAACTCGGCGCTCTTCCAGGATTCGGGCCCGGGCGCCGCCTTGTTGAACCGCGCCACTCAGGGTCTCTATCCACCGGGCTCGACCTTCAAGATCCTGGTTGCCGCCTTGGCGCTGGAGCAGGGATTCTCCGGGACGCTCGAATGTCCTGCGGATGGATTCACGACCTCACAGCGCTACCGAAAGATCCGGGACCATGACTACTATACGGCCCGGAAGAGCGGCTCGACTTGGGCGGGACATGGGCGCCTCGATCTGCCTACGGCGTTCGCGCGATCCTCGAACGTCTTTTTCGCTCAGCTCGGCGTGCGCTACGGGCACGATGCCTTTTTCGCCATGACCGAACGGATGCAGCTCAATCGCAGGATCGTCCTTCACGAGACGCCCTACGGAGACTGGTCCATGCGCACGGGCGAGGTTCGGCGACTCGACGCCTCGGACCAGTATGGACTTGCCCAGATGTCGATCGGTCAGGGCGCCGCTCTCGTGACACCGGCCCATATGGCACTGCTCGCCTCCGCGATCGGCAATCGGGGCCTCGCCGTGAAACCGCGGTTGATCGAGACGGAAGAGCCGGCGCCTTTGGCCTATTTCATGAGCACATCGGTCGCCGAGCGCCTATCGGCCATGCTGCGGCAGGTCGTGATCAGCGGGACCGGCCGCGGGATCGACACCCCTCGACTCGCGATTGCGGGAAAAACCGGAACCGCCGAGAACCCGCATGGCGCATCGCACAGCTGGTTTGTCGGCTTTGCACCCGCCGAGCGGCCTCAGCTTGCGGTGGCGGTGTTGGTCGAGCACGGCGGCTATGGGTCCGCAACCGCTGCGCCGATCGCGCGGGACCTGCTGTTGCGTGCTCTCGATCTGGGGTTGATCGAATGAGTCGGGCGAACGGACCGATCGACATCACGGATACTTGGGATCTACGCGCGCCAGAGCGGGCGCTCTTGGCCTGGTGCGTCGTCTGTATCGCGCTTGGGTTCGTCATGCTCTGGGGCTCGACACATGTCGCCGGCGGCGTGATCGACAGACGCGACGTGATACCGCTCGGGCTCTATGCCCTTTCGCTGCTGGCGCTGCATCTCATGCTGGTGACGGCTCGGTTTAGAGGCGATCAACTCATTCTGGTCGCCGTCGCCTTTCTTTCGGGATTCGGGATGCTTGCCCAATACCGGATGGGATCGTTCGAAACCCAGGGAGCCGTCTCGCTCAATTTGCTTCTCTTTCCGCTCGGGCTGCTCATGATGGGAGCAACCGCGATCATCCTGATGCGCGGACGCTATCAAGCCCTCGCGCAGGGACATTGGATTTGGGTCTGGGCCGGACTCTCGCTCGGGCTCTTGGCGGTCTTGCTGGTGTTCGGCCAGCGTTTTCGCGGCGGCGTCTATGCCGCCGGTTTGGTCACGCCGAGCGAGGGCCTGAAGGTAACGATCGTGCTCTTCGTGGCGGGCTTTGTCGCGCGCCATGCAAAATCACTCGGCGCTTGGGGAAAGGGTTTGCCGCTGCCGCCATGGCGGACCTTGCTGCCGCTTGCCGGTTTTTGGCTTGTACTGACGGGCCTCTTGGTCGTCCAGCGCGACCTCGGGCTCTTCATCATCCTGAGCATCGCCTTGCTGACGATGCTCTTCGTCGGGACCGGGCACTTAGGCTATCTGCTCTTCGGCGGGATCGGCGCGGTCGCACTGGTCGGGGTCGTCTTGAGGGTTCTGCCTCACGGGGAGCGCCGAGTGACAGCTTGGCTCGAGCCTTTCCGAGATCCCACCGGAGGGAGCTGGCAGATCTTGCAGGGATTGTCCGGAATGTTCTCCGGGGGACTCTGGGGAGAAGGATTCGGACGCGGCAGCCCCGAATATACTCCCATCGCCCAATTGGATTTCATCTATTCGGTGATTGGCGAAGAATTGGGGTTCGCGGGATGCGCGATCGTGATCCTCTTCTTCCTGATCTTGTTCGGCCGGGGTCTCATCGTCGCGTCCAGAGCACGTGACAACGATGGCCGGTTGGTCGGTATCGGGCTCGTGACGGTCCTCGCAACCCAGACCTTCCTCAATATCGGAGGCGTCACCAAGTTCGTGCCGCTCACGGGCCTACCCTTGCCCTTTATCAGTCACGGCGGAAGTAGTCTGATCACTGGATTCATCGCCCTAGGCATACTCCTCGCCATCTCCGACGGCCAAACCGCAGCCCCGCCGAGGAATCGGATGGCTAAGCAGACACAAGGAGTTTCGGGGAAAGGGACTCGGAGGGGTCGAAGGTCTTCGGCCGAGTAAGTTTATTGAGGGCCGGAGAGATCGCATTGCGCTGCCGGTCAGCGTCCGGAACCCGCCCTGAGACGCACTGCCGATAATCCCAGCCAATCCCGCGTAAACCTCGACCCAACAGTTGACCGCTCGTTGGTACGTCCGACAGGCAGATGGAATCGACGATTCCAGCACGCGGCTACTCAGGTGCATGATATTCAAATCAGGACTTTAATTGCAGATGGTTACCGAACCGGCCGCCGCCCCAATGAAAACCACGGATAGTTCGCCGGGGGCGGTTCCGTGTCGTCTTTTCCGCGGTCAAAAAAAACCCCCGCTTGGAGGCGGGGGTTTTGGGGATAAGGCCCTGGCGGTGACCTACGTTCGCATGGGGAGGCCCCACACTATCATCGGCGAGACACCGTTTCACGTCTGAGTTCGGGATGGGATCAGGTGGTTCCAGTG
>NZ_DATITZ010000182.1:0-14620 GCF_035467215.1 Thiocapsa sp.
ACGCGGCTCAAGCAACTCTGCGCGCAGCATGCGCCGCGAGCCGATTCCTTGTGGGCGGATCTTGGCGAGGCGCCGCTGGCTCGGGCCACCGTGCAGTTGAAGACTCTGGCAGAGTGGATCTCCGCGGGTGTCGGCGGGCACGATTGGGATGCGCTTACCGCGGCCTACCTGGATCGCGGCTGGACGATCGATGCCGCCGCCTGGCGTGCTTACGCCACGGTGCGCGATGCTCGGGACCTGGACGCCGTGACCGCGGCGCTGCGTGCCGTCTATCTCCCTTGGCTGGTCGGTCTCGCGGAGCAGGTGCAGGGTTGGGGCCTGAGCTACCCCGCAGCTAATCCAGCTCAAAGTCCGTCCTTCGAGCCCACCCCGGGGACGGTTTTGGTGTTCGTGGATGGTCTGCGTTGCGATCTCGGCCTGGAGCTGGCTCGCTTGCTCCGTGCTGACGGCCTCACGGTGGAGAGCACCACCCGGTGGGCTGCCCTGCCCACGGTGACGGCGACGGCCAAGCCGGCGTGGCGCCCCCTGGCAGATGCCTTGATCGGCAACAGCCTGCCGGAAGGCTTCGAGCCACAGGACACCGGCACCGGCAAGAACCTGACGACACAGGCATTCCGCAACCTGCTGGCGAGCCATGGGTTGAGCTGGCTGGAGGCAGCGTCCACCGGAGATCCGGCAGGCGCCGCCTGGACCGAGATCGGTACCTTCGATCACGATGGTCATGCCCAGGGGGCGCGCCTGGCCTGGCGCCTGGATGAAGAACTGCGGGCGGTGGCCTTGCGGGTGCGGGATCTGCTCGCAGCCGGTTGGCAACGGGCCGTGCTGATCACAGACCATGGGTGGCTGCTGCTACCGGGCGGATTACCCAAGGTGGATCTGCCGGCGCATCTGACCCAATCGCGCTGGCCGCGCTGCGCCGTGCCGCAGCCCGGCGCTCAGCATGGATTCCCGGAACTGCCCTGGTTCTGGGGCGGTGGCCATTCGGTCGTCTACGCCCCGGGGATTTCGGCGTTCAAGCGCGGCATCGAATACACGCACGGGGGGCTTAGCCTGCAAGAGGCATTGACCCTGACCCTGACCGTCACAGCCGATGGCAAGGGCGCCCACTCCGCTGTCGCGATCCTCAGCACCGACTGGAAGGGCCTTCGGTTGCGGGTGCAGTTACAGGGCGGATTCGCGGGTACCCTGCTCGACATCCGCACGCGGCCAGCGGACGCCGCTTCAAGCGTGCTCGATTCGGACCGGAGGATGCAACCGCCGGACGCGGACGGTGCTGCGGCCTTGTTGGTCACGGATGACCAGCACGAAGGCGCCGCAGCCGTGCTCGTGGTCCTACGCGCGGGGCAGGTGGTGGCCAAGCAGCCCGTGACCATCGGAGGGGATTGACCCATGCAGCTCGACGCGCTCGACCAGCTCGCCGTCCAGGCGTTCGACGGATTCATCGTTCGCAAAGACCTGGTGCGCCGCTTCAAAGGCCAGTATCCGGTGCCCACTTATGTGGGCGAGTTCCTGCTCGGGCGCTACTGCTCCAGCACCGACGAGGCGGAGATCCAGGAGGGCCTGGACATCGTGCAGCGACAGCTCGCCAGCCGCACGGTGCGCGCCGGGGAGGAGGAGCTGTTCAAGGCCCGCGCGAAGGAGCAGGGCCGGGTCAAGCTGATCGACCTGATCACCGCACGCCTGGACACAAAGAACGATTGCTTCGTCGCGGAACTGCCGAGCCTGCGCCTCAAGGAGGTCCGCATCGACGATGCCCTCGTCCACAACCATGAGCGAATGCTCACCGGCGGCTTCTACGCCGAGGTCGACCTGAGCTATGACCCCAGCATCGCCGAGGAGAAGAACGGCCGCCCCTTCGGCATCGAGACGCTGCGCGAGATCCAGCTCTCCAAACGCGATGCGCTGGACACCCTCGCCCGCGGGCGCGCCGCCTTCAGCTTCGAGCAGTGGCAAGCGTTCCTATTGCGCAGCGTCGGGCTGGAGCCCGAGAGCCTCACGCCCCGGACCCGCGACGTCATGCTGCTGCGGATGGTTCCCTTCGTTGAGAACAATTACAACGCCGTAGAGTTGGGGCCGCGCGGGACCGGCAAGAGCCATCTGTTCCAGCAGGTGTCGCCTTACGCGCACCTGGTCTCGGGCGGCAAGGCGTCGGTGGCGCGCATGTTCGTCAACAACAGCACCGGTCAGCGGGGCCTGGTGTGTCAGTACGACGTGGTCTGCTTCGACGAGGTCTCGGGGATCAGCTTCGACCAAAAGGACGGGGTCAACATCATGAAGGGCTACATGGAGTCCGGCGAGTTCAGCCGCGGCAAGGAGAGTATCCGCGGCTTCGGTAGCATCGTCATGGTCGGGAACTTCGAGGTGGATGTTGTCCACCAGCAGCGCGTCGGCCATCTGTTCGGCCCGATGCCGCCGGAGATGCGCGACGACACCGCCTTCATGGACCGCATCCACGCCTACATGCCGGGTTGGGACATCCCCAAGGTCAACCGCGAGCAGCTCACCGACCATTTCGGCCTGGTGAGCGACTTCCTGTCCTCCTGCTGGAATCACCTGCGGGCATCCTCGCGCTTGCAGAACTTCCAGGGGCGCATCCAGTTCGGCGGGGCCTTGAGCGGGCGCGATGTCAACGCAGTCCAGAAGACCATGAACGGGCTATTGAAGCTGATGTTCCCCTACGCCAATACGGAAGGCGCCGGGACGGCCGACCAGGAGATCCCGGATCACGCCATCGAATGGGCCGCCCGACTCGCGCTGGAGTGCCGCCGCCGCGTCAAGGAGCAACAGAAGCGGATCGGCTCCGCGGAGTTCCGCAACACACACTTCAGCTTCCAGATGGGGTTGGACGGGGTTGAACAGTTCGTCTCCACCCCGGAGCTGCAAAACGAGGACAGCATCGGGGACGATCCGCTGCCGCCCGGACAGATCTGGGTTCTCTCGCCCGGTGGGCTGGAGGAGCATCCCGGGCTCTATCGCTTGGACGTCACCCAGGGGCCGGGGTCCGGTGTGAAGATCCTCAACCAGCCCCCGCCCGCGCCCTTCAAGGAGAGCGTTCGCTGTGCCGAGCAGAATCTGTATACGCGAGCCAAAAACCTGGTCGGCGACCGAGATCCTCGGGCCCATGAGTTCTCGGTCCAGATGCGCGCCTTCGACGCCGGCAAGTCCGGAACTGCCACAGGCGTCGGGGCCTTGCTCGCGCTGTGCTCGGCCCTGCTGGAGAAAAGCCTCAAGGGCGGACTGATCGTCGTCGGCGGCCTGAACCTGGGCGGGTCCATCGAGCCGGTCTACAACGTGGTCAGCGTGGTCGAGGCTGCGGCGGACAAGGGGGCAAAGACCATCCTGCTGCCGGTGACCACACGCAAACAGCTCATCGAGCTGGATGACGACGTCGCCACGCGCGTCACCGTGGTGTTTTACTCCGACGCCAGGGATGCGTTGCTGAAGGCGCTGATCGAGTGAAAGGTTCGGATGGTCGGGATTTCGTGCGTAGCCGTGCACGACCGTTCGTCGGATATTTCGAGTCGGTTCACACGGGAGAAACTCGATTGCTCTCGCCGAAGTTCGAGCCGCTATCGACCCTAAACGAGGGACAGGTTTGGGGGCAACTCCGCGAGGCACATAGATGAATAACGCTTATGAAACAATGCAGATATTAGACAAGTTCGGTAGACTTCAGCATCACATTTCCCACGTCCAGATGCCCTTACAGCAATGGGCGCGCCCAAGGGCCACGAGGTAGCGGTTCTTCCGGTAAGAGCGCGCGCCTAAGTGCATTGCACCGACCGGTCTCGGCACTGGCCGGGGCAAGGTCGGACCGATCAGCCATCCCGATGCCCGGCCCCCTCCGAAAAAAGACTCGACGAGGCGGCTTGGGTCTCGGCAGTCAACCGCTCGAGCGCCGGAAGATGGCGGGTCAGGCAATCGAGATCCCCTTGACGACCGGCCTGCTCCATCTCCAAAGCCAATGCTCCGAGCTTCGCGGCACCGAAGGTCAACGCGCTCCCTTTCAGCGCATGCGCTTCGTGGCATGCCGCCGCGGGATCGCCGCTTAGGACCGCCCTCTCGATGGAGCGACGACGTCGTTCCGACTCGGTATCCTCGCGCGGGGTCGATGGTGCCGCCACGCGCTTAGGCCGACAATCCGTCGCGAACCCGATCGAGCCGCTCGCGCACCGCGGCGGCGATGGCGGGCATGTCGGGATGGTCGACCAGGCCGAGAACCGAGATCGGATCCATGAAGGAGACGCTGACACCTCCGTCGTCCTCCTCGCGCACGAGGACATTGCACGGCAGCAACAAGCCGATGTCCGGGTCAATCTCGATGGCCTGCCTCGCGAAACTCGGATTACAGGCGCCGAGGATACGATAGGGTCGGCGATCAACGCCGAGCCGCGCCTTCAAGGTCGCCTGAACATCAATGTCGCTCAGAATTCCGAAGCCCTCTTCTTTAAGGCAATGAGAAACTTTGAGAATCGCGTCATCGAAGGTCATCGAGACCCGCACACCAAAACCGTACATCGCATTCACCCTCATGTCTTGTTAGCGAAGCATCGGGTTTGCACGCAAACCGGCATCTTCAGATCGCGTGATGCCCCGGCAGGATCGCGTCCGGGCCCGGCATCAATGATGCGACACCGCGCTCCGACACCGCTTGAGCCGGCTGCATGGCCTTACAGCTTAGCAAGAGTTTAGGCGGGATCCGACAAACCGCACGCTGAACCGTTGAACCGGGTCAATCGACCCCAAAGATCGTGCCCGTGACAAGGGTCGGAATCGCGAGGCAAGGCTCGGAGGGTCGGCGCAGAGCTTGAGCACGGCGGTCGTTCGCTCACGACGAGCGTCCGCGTGTGATCAGGGGGCGTTTCTCGCGACGTCGACTATCGTCAAATACGATCGGATCGATACAAGCAATCCATTTTACTTATCAATGGGCCGCCGCTATCCTGCAACCCATCGACGCAAATCAGCCACGACGATCCTTTCACTTCACCCTTTTTACTCAACCTTGGAGACTAACCCCATGTTCGAGAATCGCATCGGCAGCCGCGTTCCGCAGGTCACCTTTCATACCCGTCAGGGCGCCGAGTGGGTCGACGTCACGACCGACGATATCTTCAAGGGCAAGACCGTCGCGGTCTTCTCCTTGCCGGGCGCCTTCACGCCGACTTGCTCGTCTTCGCATGTGCCGCGCTACAACCAGCTGGCTCCTGTCTTCAAGAAGCACGGCGTCGACGAGATCGTCTGTATGTCGGTGAACGACACATTCGTCATGAACGAATGGAAGAAGGCGCAGCACGCCGACAACATCACCTTCATCCCGGACGGCAACGGCGAGTTCACCGACGGCATGGGCATGCTGGTCGACAAAGACGATCTGGGCTTCGGCAAGCGGTCCTGGCGCTACTCGATGCTGGTGCGCGACGGCGTGGTCGACCAGATGTTCATCGAGCCCGAGGTCGAAGGCGACCCCTACGGTGTCTCCGACGCCGACACCATGCTCGGCTATTTGGCGCCCGAGGCTGCGAAGCCGCACGACGTCACCGTGATGACCCGTGACGGCTGCCCCTTCTGCGTCAAGGCGAAAGAGGCGCTGCGCAATGCCGGGATCGCCTACGAAGAGCTGGTGCTGAACCGTGACTACACCGAGCAGACGTTGCGGGCTGTCGCGCATGCAGCGACCGTTCCGCAGGTCTTCATCGACGGCAAGCTGATCGGCGGGTCCGACGCCGTCGAGGCTTGGTTGAAGGAGCATCACGCCGCTTAAGATCGGCTCGGCGAGGTCGGCGGGCGATCCGGCTGCGACCGGATCGCCCCATCCGAGGCGAATCCAAGAATGGACCGGGAGTCATCAAGAATGAGTCAGCATTTCGACCTGATCGCCATCGGAGGCGGGAGCGGCGGCTTGGCCGTGGCCGAGAAAGCCGCGCAGCTCGGTCGGCGCGTCGCCGTGGTCGAGACGGGAAAGCTCGGCGGCACCTGCGTGAACGCCGGCTGCGTCCCCAAGAAGGTCATGTGGTACGGCGCCAACCTGGCGGCGGCCGTTGCCGATGCACCCGATTTCGGCGTCAAGGTGCAGTCCGAGGGAATCGATTGGCCCATGCTCGTTGCGGGGCGTAATCGCTATGTCGCCGACATCAATGGCTACTGGGACGGCTACGTCGAGCGGCAAGGCATCACACGCATTCAAGGTCAGGCGCGCTTCGTCGACGCCAGGACCATCGCAGTCGGCGAGGATCACTACAGCGCCGACCATATCGTCATCGCCACCGGCGGCCGCCCGATTGTGCCGCGGATGCCGGGGGCGGAGCTGGGCATCACCTCCGACGGCTTTTTCGCGCTGGAGGCTCAACCCAAGCGCGTCGCCATCATCGGCGGGGGCTACATCGGCGTGGAGCTCGCCGGGGTCCTGCGCGCACTCGGCACCGAGGTCACCATCGTGGCGCTCGAGGATCGCGTGCTCTTCCTCTTCGACCCCATGATCAGCGAGACGCTGGCTGAGAACATGGCTGCAGACGGCATCGAGATGCGGCTCGAATTCGAGGTCGCGGCGCTCGAGAAGAATGCCGACGGCCTCGCTCTGGTTACGCGCGACGGCGAGCGTCTGGGCGGCTTCGACACGCTCCTCTGGGCGGTCGGGCGGACACCGAACACGCGCGAGCTCAACCTGGAAGCCGTGGGCGTCACCATGCAGCCGAACGGCATCGTCCCGGTCGACGCGTATCAAAACACCAACGTGCCGGGCATCTATGCCATCGGCGACGTGATCGGACGCGAGCCCCTGACCCCGGTCGCCATCGCCGCCGGGCGCCGCTTGGCCGAGCGCCTGTTCGGCGGTAAGCCGGATCTGAAGCTCGACTACGAGAACGTCCCGACCGTGGTCTTCGCTCACCCGCCGATCGGCAAGGTCGGCTTGACCGAGCCCGAGGCGCGCGAGCGCTACGGCGACACCCTGACGGTCTACGAGACCAGCTTCACCCCCATGCGCTACGCACTGAACGCGCACGGCCCCAAGACCGCGATGAAGCTGGTATGCGTCGGTCCCGAGGAGCGGGTCGTCGGCATCCATGCGATCGGCGACGGTGTCGACGAGATGATGCAGGGTTTCGGCGTGGCGGTGAAGATGGGCGCAACCAAGGCTGACTTGGACTCGACGGTGGCGATCCACCCGAGCAGCGCCGAGGAGCTAGTCACCCTCAAGGAGCCTGTGAGGCGTCCTGGTCAGGGTTCTTGATCCAAAAGGCCCCGATCGACCGACCCCGACCCGAAGGTCGGCGGTCGATCGCGAGCGGGCCATTCACCGACGGGTAGGGAACACCCGCAGCTCGCCCGAGATCCCGACCAAACAGAACGCGAGGATAGGCATCGGTCCTGTCCTCGCGCCCGCACGGCCCGCGAATGTTTCCGGCGCCCCGATCCGACGTCCCGAACCGGTACCCGCCGACGTCGTACGCGGATAGACTAAGCGCCGTCGTTCGGTCACACCGACTCATTCAACCCCCGGTTGCTAGGCACGTCTTTGTCTTCCCTCCCCGCACCCGTGCTGGACCGCCGTCTGTCTGTCGCCCCGATGCTCGACTGGACCAATAGGCACTGCCGTTATTTCCTGCGTCTTCTCAGCCGACACACCCTGCTCTACACCGAGATGGTCACGACGGGTGCCCTCATTCACGGTGAACGCGAGCGCTTCCTCGGCTTCGATCCGGCCGAGCGCCCGATCGCGCTCCAGCTCGGCGGATCGGCCCCCGGGGACATGGCGCGCTGTGCACGGATGGGCGCCGATCGGGGTTACGACGAGATCAACATCAACGTCGGATGTCCGTCCGACCGGGTGCAGAACGGCCGGTTCGGCGCCTGTTTGATGGCCGAGCCGCGACTGGTCGCGGACTGCGTGGCGGCGATGAAGGACGCCGTGGCGGTGCCGGTGACCGTCAAGACCCGCATCGGGATCGACGATCGCGACAGCTACGGCGAGCTTCTGGACTTTGCAGGCGCCGTGACCGAGGCCGGCTGCGACGCGCTCGTCGTGCATGCGCGCAAGGCCTGGCTTGCCGGGCTGAGCCCGAAGGAGAACCGGGACATCCCGCCGCTGCGCTACGACGTGGTCGAGCAGCTCAAGCGCGATCTGCCGCAGCAAGCAATCGCGATCAACGGGGGCATCAAGACCCTGGACGAGGCCAAAGGGTTTCTCGAGACGCTCGACGGGGTCATGATCGGTCGCGAGGCCTATCACAACCCTTGGATCCTCGCCGAGGCGGACCGCATGATCTTCGGAGATGATCGGCGCTCGCCGACGCGCAACGAGGTCCTCGGCGCCTTCCTGCCCTACGTGGAGCGCGAGCTGGCGAAGGGCACGCCGCTGAGCGCCATGAGCCGACACATCCTCGCTCTCTTCCAAGGCCAACCCGGCGCACGCGCCTGGCGACGCCATCTCAGCGAGCAGGCGCATCGCCCGGGCGCAGGCGTCGAGGTCCTGACCGCCAAGCTGCCGCCCGAACCGCGGCCTTAGCCGGCGGCCCCCGCGCGCGGCGCCATGGACTGGGTCAGCCTCTCCTTGCTTTGCGCCTTCAGCCTGGCGAGTGCGGACGCCGCAACCAAGGCTTGGCTGCAAGGCTTCTCGGCGCGCGAGCTGGTCGCGGTGCGCTTCGGCGTCGTGGGACTCCTCATGACGCCGCTGCTGATCGGCATGCCGCCGGTACTGGATCTGCCGCCGGCCTTTTGGGTGTGGATCGCGTTCCTCATCCCGTTGGAAATCGCCGCGATGCTGCTCTACATGGCGGCGATCCGCGACCATCCGCTCTCGCTCACCCTGCCCTACCTGGCCTTCACCCCGGTGTTCGTCATGGCGGTGGCGTGGGTGCTGCTCGGCGAAGAGGTCAGTCCGCTCGGTGCGGCGGGTGTGGGGTTGGTGGTGGCCGGCGCCTGGCTGCTCAACAGCCGACATGCCAGCCGCCGCGATTGGCGAAGTTGGACACGTCCGTTCGCGGCCATCGTCGAGGAGCCCGGCTCGCGGATGATGCTGGCGGTGGCGGCCATCTATGCCCTGACCGCGACCCTAGGCAAAGGGGCCATGCGGCACATGGACCCGGAGTTTTTCGGGGCCTTCTACTTTGCACTGCTCGGCGCGGCCGTTTGTCTGCTGATCCTGTTGCCGCGGCCTCGGATTCTGCTCAAGCTGGCGCGCCGACCCGGACCTGTGCTGCTCGTCGGTCTCCTGATGGGTCTGATGGTCTACACCCACTTCCTTGCCGTGCAACAGGTCGAGGTGGCGTACATGATCGCCGTCAAACGCACCAGCCTGCTCTTCGGCATCCTCTACGGCGTCCTGATCTTCCGCGAGACCGGGTTCTCGACACGTCTGCCGGGCGGTCTGCTGATGCTCGCCGGAGTGGCGCTCATTGCTCGGTAGGCGCATCCAGCGAGCCGAAGACCGACTCGATCCGGTCGAGCACCTCGGCCAACGAGGGCGTTTGGCTAGTGTCGATGAAAACCGCGCGGGCGCGCTCGTCGGACGCCAAGGGCTCCAAGGCTCGCCGTTGACGCTCGAGAACCCGCAAGTCGGCGTCCGAGACATCCTGGTTTTCGGCGCGCCGCCGGATGATGCGGTTACGCAGCAGATCCACGGGTGCATCGAGCGCCAAGATCGCGGCCGGGATGCGGTGCCGTCGGGCGAAGTCCCAAAAGAGTGCGCGCCGCGCAGCACAGATGAAGGTCGCATCGACCAGCACGTCGTAGCCGTAGCCGAGGATCGCCTCGGCCAGCCGCAGCAGCCGTGCGTAGGTCCAAGCGGTCGCGGTCGGAAAATAGATTCCGGCGTCGAGCGACGCGCGGGTGGACACGGTCTCGGAGATGCCGAAGAGACGCTTGCGCTCGATGTCGGAGCGCAGATGGATCAACGGGAGCGCCTCGCGGAGCCGGCGCGCCATGTAGCTCTTGCCGGACCCGGACATTCCGCACGCAAGCAGAAGCCGGGGCGAGCGAGGACCGATGTAGGACTCGGCAAGCTCCAGATAACGGATGCAGATACTGCGATCGAGGGCCTGTTGGGCCGGTTCCAGATCGGGCTGTCCGAGACGGATCGCCATGACCTTGGCCCGCACGAGCGCGCGATACACCTTGTAGAGATCCAACAGCGCCAGCAGCTCGTAGTCACCGCTGCGCTCGAGATAGCGGTTCAGGAAACGCCGCGCCAACGTCGTCGCGCCCGATTCCTCCAGGTCCATGATCAGGAAGGCGATCTCGCTCGCCGTGTCGATCCAGCGCAGGAATGGATTGAACTCGATCGCGTCGAAGATGCGGATCTCCCCGTCGACCAAGGCGATGTTGCCGCGATGCATGTCGCCGTGACACTCGCGGACATAGCCGTTGCGGCGCCGCCGCTCGATCATGGGGCTCAGGGCCTGCCAGCGCATGCGTGTCCAGGTTTCGAGACGATCCAGTCGATCGCGCGGATCCGGCAGCAGGGCGCGGGAGCGAATCTGCATCAGATTCTCGACCATGGGAGCAAGCACCGCCTCCGGAGTCCCGTACGGGCTTTCGATATCGGCGACGGGGATCCGGGCATGAAACTCCGCGATCTCCACGGCCAAGCGATCGATCAGCTCGCCGGACAGCTCCTGACGGTCGAGCAGCGCCTCTTGCGGGAAACGATGCATCTGCACGGCATACTCATGCGCCGGACCGGATCCGCCGATGTGCGGCGCGCTTGCGGTGCCGGTGACGGCAACCACGCCCAGATAGAGATCCGGCGCCAGGCGCCGATTCAACCGCAGCTCCTCCTCGCAGCAGCGGCGGCGGCGTTCCAGCGTGGAGAAATCGAGAAAACCCAGGTCGATCGGCTTCTTGAGCTTGTAGGCGAATGCGCCCGCGAGAAACACGTGCGAGATGTGTGTCTCGATGCGCTCGACCGCATCGACTGGATGCGGATAGGCATCCGGTCGCATCAGGGCTTCGAGCAAGCGCGGAAAGTCGTCGACGTCCACGGTGCAGCTACCCTCGTCCGCTCGACAAAAACCTTATGTCAATCGACCTTGAACCGAGTATAAGCGTTCTTTAATATCCCGCAGGATATTCGTCCTTCCCAACCCGCAATCCGCACCTTTGGAGATATTCATGTCTATCGAGCGCATCGTGTTTGCCGTCGCCGGCGCCTTCATCCTGATCTCGCTCCTGCTTGCGCACTACGTCAGCCCCTACTGGATGTGGTTCACGGCCTTCGTCGGCCTGAACCTCCTGCAGTCCGCCTTCACCGGATTCTGCCCCTTGGCCGTGATCCTGAAGAAGATGGGCAAGAAGGCCGGCCCTGCGTTCTGACGCCCACTGAACCGCGTCCAGAGCCTAAACCGCGTTCGGAGCGATCTCTGCCGCGTCGTCCTTTGGGTCGGCCTCGTCGCAGACACGAGCCTCGGCGCAACGCGGTTTAGGAAAATTAATATTTATTCATGACTTAAATCGCGTCGGCGCCGGCCTCGCATGGATGTGAGGATCCCGCCCAACGCTCCGAGCTCACCTATCGCAAAGGACGCGATTTAATCGGGAATCGGCTGCGCCCAGAGATCATGGTCGCCTGCATCCGTGACCTCGACCTCGATGAAATCCCCCGGATCCAACTCCCAGCCGCCGGCGATGATGACCTCGCCGTCGATCTCGGGTGCGTCGGCGTAGCTGCGGGCGATCACCTCGTCCTCCCCGACCTCGTCGACCAGCACCGTCATCCGCTGACCGATGCGCTCGGCGAGCTTGGCCCGGCTGATCTCGGCCTGCACGGCCATGAAGCGCTCGACCCGCTCGTGCTTGACCGGCTCCGGGACAGGATCGGGCAGCGCGTTGGCGGTTGCGCCCTCGACCGGGGAATAAGGGAAACAGCCGACGCGATCGAGCCGAGCGGCACGCAGGAAGTCGAGCAGCTCCTCGAACTCCGTCTCGGTCTCGCCCGGAAAACCGACGATGAAGGTGCTGCGCATGACCAGCTCCGGGCACTGCTCGCGCCAGCGCGAGAACCGGTCGAGCACCTTCTCGGTCGCCGCCGGACGGCGCATCGCCCGCAGAATCGGCTCGCTCCCGTGCTGCAGCGGCATGTCGAGATAAGGCAGGATCAGCCCCTCCGCCATCAGCGGGATCAGCTCGTCCACATGCGGATAGGGATAGACATAGTGCAGTCGAACCCAGGCCGGCAGCTCGCCGAGTGCGCGCGCCAGGTTGACCGTATCGGTCTTGAGCGGCCGGCCCTTCCAGAAATCCGGCCGGTAGCGCAGGTCCAGCCCGTAGGCGCTGGTGTCCTGCGAGATGATCAGAAGCTCGCGTACCCCCGACTCCACCAGCCGCTCGGCTTCTGCGAGCACCTCGCCGATCGGGCGGCTCGCCAGATCGCCGCGTAGGCTCGGGATGATGCAGAAGCTGCACCGATGGTTGCAGCCCTCCGAGATCTTGAGATAGGCAAAGTGCCGCGGCGTGAGCTTCACCCCCTGCGGCGGCACCAGGCTGACGAAGGGATCATGCGGCGCCGGCAGCTGCGCATGCACCGCAGCCATCACCTCGTCGAGTGCATGCGGCCCCGTCACCGCAAGGACCTCGGGATGGGCCTTGCGAACGATCTCGGCACGCGCACCCAGGCAACCCGTCACGATGACGCGACCGTTGGCGTGCAACGCCTCGCCGATGGCATCGAGCGACTCCTCGACCGCATCGTCGATGAAGCCGCAGGTGTTGACGATGACGAGATCGGCATCCTCGTAGCTCGGCGGGATGCCGTAGCCCTCCGCACGCAACTGCGTGAGGATCCGCTCCGAATCCACCGTCGCCTTGGGACAGCCGAGGCTGATGAATCCGACCTTGGGGGTTTGCGTCATCGACATGGGGTCAACCGGGATCTACTACATTCAAAGAAAACCGACACGCCTCAAGGGTGCCCGAACTGGATCACGGCGAAGATGGCGCCCTGCGGGTCGCCGAGGAAGGCGAATCGGCCGACATTCTCGACCTCCTTCGGATCCATGACGATGCTGCCGCCCAGGCGCTTGGCCGTCGCCAAGGCACGATCGCAATCCTCGACGCCGAAGTAGATCGACCAGTTCGGCGGCATCGAGCCCCATTCGGCGTCGAGCTCGATCATGCCGCCGACCTCCTTGCCGTCGAGCTCGAACAGCGTGTAACGCCCGTCCATCAAGCTCTTGCTGGTGCGTGCGGTCCAGCCGAAGAGGTCTTGGTAGAAACGCGAAGCGGCCTTGGTGTTGCGGGTCTGCAGCTCGCTCCAGCTGCGCGCGCCGTAGGTGTTGTCGAGCTCGGCGCCGAACAGCGAGCCCGGCTCCCAGAGTCCGAGCACGGCGCCGGTGGGATCCTGAATGAAGGCCATGCGTCCGAGCTGCATCACATCGACGGCGGGCATCACCAGGCGACCGCCCAGCTCGACGGCCTGCGCGGCGCTCGCCTGAACGTCCATCACTCGGACATAGCTCGCCCAGTAGGGAAAGGCGCCTTGCTCGGGCGCCATCTCGTAGAGTGCGGCGGCTCGCTTGCCGTCGCGCTTGAGGATGCTGTAAGGCACCTCGTAGTCGGTCGCCAGGTCATCGGAGGTCCAGCCAAAGATCTCGCCGTAAAAGGTCTTCGCGGCCTCGGGGGCATTCGTCGCCAGATCGACCCAGCAGAAGGTGCCGGGTGGGTAGCTTGTCATCTCGGCCATGGAGCCTTCCTCGGTGCGGATCCTTGATTCGGATCGTTAAGGTTGAATGCTGCGGGATCAGTCGACATCCGAATCGGCACGCCGGCCTTTGCGACCCGTCAAACGGCGCGGCGGCGGGTCGCCGTCCATCATCATGAGCATGCGCTCCTCCTCGGCGAGACGCTTGGCGGCGAGATGCTTCTCCTGCCGCACCCGGACGGTGTAGCCGAGCGCCGCACCTCCGGCCGTCGTCAGGGTCAGCAGCCCGAGTGTGACGAACTGAGCCAGCATCATGGCCACGCCCAGACCGACGGCACCGCCGACAACGACGCCGGTCTTGAGGTTGGCACCCATCGAGCCGCGATGCCGAACCTTGGCCTGAAGGACCGCGTTGTCACGTCCGACCTTCGCGCGGATCTGCTCGGCCTTGACGCGGATCTTCTCGCGTTCCTTGGAGAAACGCTCGCTGACCCGCGAGACGGTGCGATGGCGATCAGCCGCAACGATGGTATTGAACCAAAAGGCGACCAGCGTGCCGATCGAGCCGCCCAACAGCAGGAAGAGCGGCCAGGTCGTCTGCCAGTCGGTGCTCAAGGCCGTATAGACCAAGAGCCCCGTGACGCCCTGGAGGAGAAAGATCCCGATCAGGAAGCGAACCAAGCTGCCCACACCGGTTGGAATGATATTCATCGTCTGCGTCTGCACTCCCTGGCGTCGAGCGGGTCAGGCACTCGGCGGCTCGTTCTTCAAGAGGCCGGCAACGCCGAGCATCAAACGACCGATCGCCGCTCGTGCTCCGGTTTCGCCCGGCCCCCCCAGCATAAAAAACCATACCGGCTCTGCGGTCGCCACCGTCCCCGCATTGCCGGATTGTGGCGCGCGCACGCCTCGGAGTCGATCGCGGATCGCCGCCAGACTCTCCGGGCGGCCGGCGAGCTCGGGGCCGATACCCCGATCGAAGGCATC